>JBCCGX010000327.1:0-9247 GCA_039029035.1 Acidobacteriota bacterium
CTGCGGCCAGGGTTTTGCCCTCACCGGTCTGCATCTCGACCACGTTGCCCTGGTGCAGGGCCATCGCGGCCAGGATTTGGACATCGTAAGGCGCGAGACCCACCGCGCGGCGTGCGGCCTCGCAGACCAGGGCGTAGGTCCAAGGCAGCAAACTGTCGAGCGGCTCGTCGTTGCGAGCCTCCTGTGCCAGGTCGTGCAGATGGGCGGCTAGCTCACCGTCGTCCCGCTCGCTCAAGGTGGCGCCGAGGCGGCGGACTTGGCGCAGGGTTTCGGCGTAGGGGCGGAGGTCGAATTCGATCGATGAGCCGCGCAGGCGCGCCAGGCGTCGGCGCCAGGTCATTGGCGGCGGTTTGAAAGGATCGGTTGTCGAAGCGTCGTCGGTCGATGGCTGAGGCATGGGTCTCTCCCGCGGTCATTCCTGAAGATAGGCATCGCTGAGCCGCCGCGCAGGCCGCGCCGAGCGCGGGCGGGCCCGAGTCGAATCAACGACTCGAGGGGCGTGGGACTGTGGAGCGTGGGCTGTGGAGCGTGGGGGCTGTGCAGCCGATCAGGCTGGGGGACCGCGGGAGGGATGCGCCGTCGTTTGCAGCGAGTCGCCGAGGGGCCTTGGTGCCTCGACCCGGTGGAGCTCGACGTCCAGGTCCGGTACCTGGCCCGCTAGGAGCTCGGGCGACAGCAGCCAAAGGTGCCAGGCATCACTGGGCTGCTGGGTGCCAAAGTCGGGCGGATCGGCCAAGGCTCCGGCGCTGTAGACAGCAAAAGCCGTCAGCGCAAGGAGTCCTGCCAGTCGATTCGGCCCTGTGATCCTCATTTGAGCCCTCAGCATAGCATCCGACCTTGCCAACTTAGTACGATCGAGCCTGCTATAGGTTTCCTGTGATGTCAAAGGACGTGGCTCCGCAAGACGTATCGACCGAGGATCTGACCCAGCTGCTGATCGACTGGAGCGATGGTGACAAGGAAGCCCTCGCTCGCCTGATGCCGCTGGTCTACAACGAGCTGCATCGCTTGGCCGAGCGATACATGCGTCGCGAGCGCCAGGATCACACCTTGCAGCCGACCGCCCTGGTGCACGAGGCGTACCTGCGCCTGATCGATCAGAATCGCGTGCAGTGGCGCAACCGGGCGCACTTCTTCGGTGTCGCGGCGCAGCTGATGCGCCGGGTCACGCTGCACCACGTGCGCCACTTGAAGGCGGCCAAGCGCGGCGGCGCGGCACGGCGGGTGAGCTTCGATGAGGGCTTGTGGGTGTCGGAGCGGCGGGCGAGCGATTTGCTCGAGCTCGATCGAGCCCTCGACCGCTTGGCGAGCCTCGAGCCGCGAACCGCGCGGGTCGTCGAGTTGCGCTTCTTCGGCGGTCTCACGGTGCAAGAGGCGGCTGAGGTCCTGGGAATCTCGGCCCGAACGGTGAAGCGGGAGTGGCGCCTGGCACGCGCCTGGCTCGGCGACCACCTGCGCGGCGATGGGGTGGCGGCAGCTGCTGTGCCGGCAGCGGGAACGGCCTGATGGCCGAGGCGGACCGCTTTCATCGCATCAAGGAGGTTTTCTCCGCCGCTCTCGATCTGGCGCCCGAGCGCCGCGCCGCCTTCGTCGAAGAGGCCTGCGGCGGCGACGAGGCGTTGCACGCCCGGGTGAAGGATCTACTCGCCGCCGACGAGGCGACCGGCAACCCGCTCGACCAGTCGGCGGCCGGGCTCGGTGCCCGCTTGCTCGTGAGTCGCGTCGCGGGCCGCCGTATCGGCGCGCATCGACTGTTGCGCGAGATCGGACGGGGTGGGATGGGGACGATCTACCTGGCACAGCGTGACGATGGCGAGTATCGCGAAGAGGTGGCGATCAAGCTCATCCACAGCGGCATCAGCGAAGCGATCGTGCGTCGCTTTCGCCAAGAGCGGCAGATCCTGGCCGACCTCCACCATCCCAACATCGCTCGGGTCCTCGACGGCGGCCTGAACGAGGCCGGCCTGCCGTACTTCGTCATGGAGCTCATCGACGGCCAACCGATCGATCGATATTGCGACCTCCATCGGCTCTCCGTGGCCCATCGCGTCGAGCTCTTCCGCGCGGTGTGTGGAGCAGTGCAGGCGGCCCACCGGCAACTCGTGGTGCACTGCGATCTCAAGCCGTCGAATATCCTGGTGACCGCTGACGGCATCCCCAAACTGCTCGACTTCGGCATCGCCCGGCTGCTGGAGCCCAGCGGTGTGGCCCCGCCGTCGATGACCGGCTCGGGTCGCTGGATGACGCCGGAGTATGCCAGCCCCGAGCAGATCCACGGCCGCCCGGTGAGCACCGCCAGCGATGTCTACTCTTTGGGGGTGGTGCTCTACCGGCTGCTGACCGGCCGCCGGCCTTACGATGCAGCGACGGAAAGCACCTATGCGATCGAGCGCGCGGTGTGCGAAAGTCCGGCGGAGAAGCCTTCGATGGCGATTTTCCGCCAGGGCGATGAGCGCCCGTCGGCTGCGGACCTTGCGGACCGGCGCGACACGAACCCCGAGCGTCTACGGCGGCAGCTGGCGGGCGACCTCGACAATATCCTTCTGCGCGCTCTGGCCAAAGCGCCGGAAGAGCGCTATGGCTCGGTCGAGCAACTGGCTGAGGACCTGCGGCGGCACTTGCAGGGTCTGCCGGTCCTCGCCCGGCAGCCGACGCTGCGCTACCGTGGTGCGAAGTTCCTGCGCCGGCACCGTGTGGCGGTCGCGGCGACCCTTGTCGTGCTGCTCAGCCTGGTCGGAGGGATCCTGTCGACAGCCCACCAGGCACGGGTCGCTCGGCAGCAAGAGCGGAGCGCCCAGCGCACCTTGGACTACCTCACCGATCTGTTCGAGAGGTCCAACCCGGACGACTCCCGCTTCGGCACTCTCACTCTACGCGACGTGCTCGATGACGGCGCTCGGCGGATCCCCGATTTGAGCGATCAGCCGCTGGCCCAGGCCAGGCTGCAAGACACCATCGGCGAGGTCTATCGCAAGCTCGGCGACTACGGAAGGGCTGAAGAGTTGCTGACCGCCGCCCTGGACACGCGGCGCCGGCGGTTACCCCAGGTGCATCGTGACCTGGCTTCGAGCTTGCACCACCTCGGCGGCTTGCGCCACGACCAGGCGCGCTATGACGAGGCGGAAGAGCTGTTGCGTCAGGGGCTGGTGATCCGCCAGGGCTTGGCGGACTCGGCGACCGATCCTGCAGCGAGTCAATCGGTGCAACTGGAGGTGGCGAACAGCCTGAACAATCTCGGCCGGGTCATGCGGCGGCAGAAGAAGCTCGCGGACGCCGAGGACTTCCATCGCCGGGCGCTCGAGGTCCGCCGGTCGCTGCTCGGTGAAGAGAGTATCGAGGCCTCGACCAGCCTGCACAACCTGGCCGGCATTTTGCGTCTCCGTGGCGATCCTGGCTCCGCAGAGGAGCTCTACCATCGGGCCTTGACGATTCGCCGGCGCTTCCTCGGCGACGAGCATCCGCGGGTCGCCGCCAGCGCCTCGAACTTGGCCAGCCTGCTGACGGCGGAGAAACGCTACGAGGAGGCTGAGGCTCTCTATCGTGAGACTCTGGAGCACCAGCACCAGCTCCTCGGCCGCCACCCCAAGGTCGCGGTCATGCTCAACAACCTGGGCCTCCTGCTGCGCAAGATGCAGCGTCTGAACGAGGCTGAGGAGGCTCTGCGAGATGCTCTGGCGATCTTTGGCGAGACCCAGGGCGAGCAGCATCCGGATACGGTCGGCGCACGTGACGCGCTCGCCATGGTGCTGTGGAGAGGCGGCAAGCCCGACGAGGCCACGCCGCTCTTCCGACAGAGCCTGGACGAGCACCGCCAAGCGGGCGCCGCGCCGACTGTCATCGCGCGCGCCCGTCGTCGACTCGGCGCCAGTCTCGGCGACCTCGGTCGCTTCGAGGCCGCCGAGTCCCATCTATTGGCCAGCCTGCAAGTCTTCGCGGCGCACCAGGGAGTCGACGGCGTCGACACGGCGCGTTTGCACCGCGACCTGGTCGCCCTGTACGAGGCTTGGGGCAAGGGCGACCTGGCGGAGCGTTATCGCGCCCCCTGACCTCAGTCGCAATCCACCTTGTCGATGAAGAGATCGTCACAATATTCGCCGGTCGGTGGATCCGGTGGCACCGCCCGTAGGCGCAGAGTCATCTGATCGTTCTCGATGTAGGCCAGAGGATCGACGATCTCGGTCCGGCCGTCGAGTAGCCCGGCCGTATCGGAGGCCAGCGTACCCATGGACACGAACCGTCCGTAGGGCAGCGGCGGTGCGATCCGCCGTGCCAGGACTTCGATCTTCATCGGCTCGCCCTCGGAGGTCAGACTGAGGTCGATCATCAGGGGTAGGCTGATCGGCGGCGGCAGGTTCATCACGATGTCGACCCCATATTGACCGTCCGGGTGGTGGCTGATGCGGATGGTGCAGGCGTCCCGAGTACTGAGGTAGCTCGGGCTAGAGGCACTCTCGAAGAGAGTGTTGTCCAGGGGTATGACCGTCGCGATATGTGTCCCGACCGAACAGGCAACGGAGGGTGACGGAACGGGAATCCCCGCTTTGTCGAAGCCAGCGGCGTCGAACGGGTCCTCTAGCGGACTCAGGTCGTGGCTCAGCTGGGTGACGAAGGCTTCTGCCTCGGGCCAGCGAGCGTTGTTTGGGACCCTTGGCGCGAGGCTTCGGCCCCTGATCGTCACGCTACCGTCTCCAGCCACCGTGACGGCCTCGCCGAGGCGCTGAGGCCAGCGCTCGGGCGGGCAGAAACGCTGGCAGCCGCGGCCGCGGCTCGGCGGCGGCCCGGCAGGAAGCAGGCCGAGGTAGGTGTCGTGGAGCAGCGCGCCGTCGTCATCGAGGCGCAGGACCAGGGTCCCGCGGGCGGTCGAGGCGCCGCCCGAGCAAGCCTCGCCCTGCCAGCCGACGAGCACCTTGGCGATGGCGAAGATCTCGCCGGTGGCCCGATCGATGGCGAGATCCTCGATCGCGCTTTCGATGATGTGCTCGGCATCGATGGCGGTGAGTCCGGCGAACAGGTCGGCCGACCGACGCCAAACCTCCCGTCCGTCCGCTGTCCGCTGGACGATGAAGCCCTGCTCTTGGGAAGAGCAATCGTTGACCTGACTCCTGCGGAGCCCGCCGATGACCAGCGATCCGTCCTCAGCCACGGCGTAGGCTCGCTGGCGGGCCTTCCCATACTCTGCTTTCACTAACTCTGCTCTCCCAAACAGTGCACCCCCATGCTGTGCCTCGATTGAACCGACAGCGAGCACGAGCCAGAACAGAGACCCGATCATCAACCATCTCGTCCGCCGGCCCGACTCGACCAACAAGCGACCTAAGACCAAGCGACCTGAGAGAACCTTTTGCATCCTCACTCCTTCCTTCATTACCCCTTCATATCCTGCCTACGATCCGCAGGTGTATCGAAGGTAACGTCCCGAACGGACACGGAAGGGGCCATCTTGCCCGGCGCTCGACCCCATGCCTGGGCAGCCCGCCCCGGCAGCTGGAGGAGCAGCCCGGAGCGCGTGCTATCGTCCTGTCGCGGTCAAGCCAAGGAGGATCCAATCGATGCTACGCCCCACCTTCGAATCTTCACTGCGGCGCCCCTCGGGATGCGCTCTGGCGGATCGTTCCCTGAATCTTCGGTTGATTTGGGCAGTCGCCTTCTGGGTACCGGCGGTCGCCGGATGGGCCCAGGCGTCGGCCGAGCCGCCGAGGGCGGCGACTTCCGAGACCGCCGTAGCAACTCCTGCCGAGGTGCCAGGGCAGGCCGGGTTGCGAGTCTATCTCGACCCTGAGACGGGGAAGCTGACTTCGACTCCGAGCACTGGGCAGGTCGAGGCGTTGAGCACGGATCTCGCCCCCCTGGGGTGGACCAGCGAAGGGCTCGAGCCCTTCGCCCTGCACACCGGCGGACGCGGCGTGTACTTGCAAGGGCGCTTCCGCAGCGCCCTGACCGTCCGGGTGACGGAGAACGGTGATTATGAGCTGCGCTGCGTCGATGGCCCTGGCCACGCGCACCCGGCAGCCGATGGGCCGGAGATGGCTGACCCGCACGAGCTTCCGCCGGCGAGGCCTGCGCAAACGGCCGTGGAGTGGGTGGAGCGATGAGCCGCAGCATGGTGATGTCGGCAAGCTGCGGGACCTATCGGCGAAGGGGCGTCCTCTTGGTCGGCATATCGGCGTGGCTGGTCCTCGCCTTCGCCGCCGCGGGGCCACTCGCGGCAGTTCCGGTCAACGGAACCGTCGGGATCGATCCCAACAACCTGGCCGGCGTCGACGGCGCCGGTCGTGTGCTGCTGTTCGCCCCCAACCCTTTGCAACAGGGGTCCTCGATTTCGCATTTCGATGCCTCGGCTTTCCCCGACCTCCTGATGGAGCCGTCGAACAGCTCGTCTCTGGCCTTCCAGCAGACCGACCTCACGGTGCCGCAGATGCGCGATATCGGCTGGCCCGCGGGCAGCTCGAACATCACCTTGCGGATCCAGGACGCGCCAGGCCAGGGTTTCAATGACCCGGCCTTGGGAGGCCAGCGGCTCGCCGCCATGCAGCAAGCGGTGGCGGTGTGGGCGAACGTGCTGCGCAGCTCGGTGGAGATCAATGTCTCGGTCGGCTTCGAATCCTTAACCTGCAATGCCCAGGGCGCGACTCTGGCGCAGGCCGGAGCGGAGTTCGTCTTCGAGAGCTTCGCCGGGGCGCCGGTGTCGGGGACGTGGTACCACGGCGCTCTGGCCGAGTCTCTGTCGGGCCAGAACCTGAGCCTCGACGACGTCAACGATCCCAATGCCGGCGACCTGGCGCTGACCTTCAACAGCCAGATCGACACCGGTTGTCTCGGCGGCGGTAGCCGTTACTACTACGGGCTCAATGGCAATGTGCCGGCGGGGCAGATCAGCTTCGTCAGCGTCGCGCTGCACGAGCTCGCCCACGGTCTGGGTTTTTCAACCTTCACCAACCTGTCGACTGGGGCGCTGTTCCTCGGTCGACCGGATATCTTCAGCCGCTTCATCTTCGACAACACCCAGGGACAGACCTGGAACCAGATGAGCAACGCCCAGCGGCGCAACTCGGCGGTCAACAGCCTGCAGGTCGCCTGGAGCGGCAACCAGGTGCGCAATCAGGCGCCCAATTTTCTCGATTCGGCACCGACCCTGCGGATCAATTCGCCGGCATCGATCGCTGGCTTCTATACAGTGGGCCTGGCGCAGTTCGGGCCGCCGGTGGCCGCTCCTGGCATCACCGGCGAGCTCGCCCAGGCTGTCGACGGCTCGGCCGCGCCGACCCTGCTGTGCAATCCGGTGGTCAATGGTGCCGAGGTGGTGGGCAAGATTGCCCTGGCCGACCGTGGCGACTGCAACTTCACGGTCAAAGTGCGCAACGCCCAGGCCGCCGGGGCGATCGCCGTGGTGGTGGCGAACAACACCGCCGGCGCGCCACCGGCCATGGGTGGCAACGACCCGGCCGTCGTCATTCCCTCGGTCAGCATCACCCAGGCGGATGGTGCGTTGATCCGCGCGACTCTGGACTCCGGCGGCGCTCCCGGCGCGCTGCGGTTCGAGTCGTCGAGCTTCACCGTGGCGGAGAATGCTGGTATGGCGCCCATCACCGTGCGCCGCTCGGGCGGCACCGACGGCGAGGTCTCGGTCGACTTCGCCACCGCGGACGGCACCGCGACCGCCGACGAGGACTACACGCCGGCTGCCGGCACGATCACCTTCGCTGACGGCGAGGGAGGGACCAAGACCTTCGACGTCGAGATCCTCGACGATGCCGTCACCGAGAGCGACGAGACGGTGGCGCTCACCCTGCAGAATCCTGGTGGTGGCGCGAGTTTGGGCAGTCCTTCGACCGCGGAGCTCACTATCACCAACGATGACGTCAACCCGGCCGGGGTCCTCGCTCTGGTCGGGTCGCTCTTCCAGGTCGACGAAGGCGGCGGCAACGCGGTGCTCGGCGTCGAGCGACTCGGCGGCACCCTCGGCGCCGTCAGTGTCGACTTCGCGACCAGCGACGGCAGCGCGGTCGCCGGTGAGGACTACGAGGCGGCGACGGGCACGGTGGCGTTTGGTGATGGGGAAGGTGGAGTCAAGACCTTCGAGGTCGCGATCCTGGATGACGCGATCGAGGAGGATCTGGAGGCTCTGAGCCTAACCCTGGCCAATCCCGCCGGCGGCGCCGGTCTGGGGCAAACGCAGGCTAGCCTAGAGATCATCGACAACGAGCCCTGTGTGCCGACCGACACACGTCTGTGCCTCAACCAAGGACGCTTTCGGGTGGAGGTCGCCTGGCGCGATTTCCAAGACCAGACCGGCCCCGGGCGAGTGGAGCCCCTGGCGTCGGACGACTCCGGTCTGTTCTGGTTCTTCAATGCCGAAAACCTAGAGATGCTGGTCAAGGTACTCGATGGCTGCGGCTTCAACGATCGCTTCTGGGTCTTCGCCGCGGCGACCACCGACGTCCAGTACACCTTGACGGTGACCGACAAGGAAACCGGACAGGTCCAGCAATACACCAACCCCCTCGGCGTCGCTTCGGACGCCGTAACCGACACCGACGCCTTCGCCACCTGCCCCGGCAGTGTTGGTGGCGGTGGTGGGCAAACGGTCGAGGTTGCCCGTCTGGCGGAGCTCGAGCGGGCCGAGATCCTTGCCACCCTCGAGCAACGGACGGCGGGGACGGTGGGGTGGACCGAGAAAGTCGGCGCCTGCCAGCCGAGCGCCAATGTCCTGTGCCTCAACCAGGGGCGGTTCCGGGTGGAGATCACCTGGACCGACTTCCAGGGAGTCAGCGGTGCGGGACAGGTGGAGCCCCTGGTGTCGGACGATTCGGGTCTGTTCTGGTTCTTCTCGCAGAACAACCTCGAGCTGTTGGTCAAGGTACTCGACGGCTGCGGCTTCAACGACCACTTTTGGGTCTTCGCCGCAGCGACCACCGATGTCGCCTACACCCTGACAGTGACCGATACCGCCAGTGGCGAGGTGCGTCAATACAGCAACCCGCTGGGCGTCGCCTCACCGGCGGTGACCGATACCGGGGCCTTTCCGACCTGCCCGTAACGGATACAGCAAACACTTCAGCGCGCCAGCAAACACTTTCTTCGCCTGGAGGCCCGGTCGACCCTTGACTTGGCGCCGACCGGATCGTTCAATGGTCGTGGTGTGAGGCAACGGATTCGATTGAACCACCGCCGGCTCGCCGCCGAGCTGGCCCGCGGGCGGCGCAGTCAAAACGCCTGGGCCCTACGGCTCGGTCTGAGCAAGGGCTAC
>JBCCGX010000328.1:0-9242 GCA_039029035.1 Acidobacteriota bacterium
CGTGATTCGATCGGCTATGCCGCTCGGCATAGGCGGACGGCGTCAGGTGGTGCTGGGGCCCTCGTGTACAATCAGGCGAATTCATGGTCGACTCCAACGCATCCGGCGATCGAGGTGGCACCCGATGAGTGATGCTCCGCGGCAAGACATCCCAGCCTCCGGGCTGCTGCAGGGCGGCCTGATCTACGACTGGGCCCAGGCCGGGCCCAAGCGGTTCACCGCCACCCACCACGTCGCCCTGAACGACGAGACCCTGCGTGACGGTCTGCAGAGCCCGGCGACGACCGATCCCAGTGCCGAGACCAAGATCGAGATCCTCCACTTGATGGACGCTTTGGGGATCGAGACCGCCGACATCGGCCTGCCCGGCGCCGGCCAGCGCCAGCGACAGGCGATCGAGATGCTGTGTCGGGAGATCGCCGAGAACCGCCTGGCCATCCGACCCAATTGCGCCGGGCGTACCCTGCGGGCGGATATCGAGCCGATCGCCGAGATGAGCCAGAAGACCGGCGTGGCGATCGAGGCAGGGCTGTTCACCGGTGCCAGCCCGATCCGCCAATACACCGAGTCCTGGAGCCTCGACGAAATCCTGCGTCGCACCCGCGACGCCGTGTCCTTCGCCGTCGCCGAAGGGATCGAGGTGATGTACGTCACCGAGGACACCATCCGCTCCTCGCCCGAGCACCTCCGGGTGCTGCTGACCGCCGCGGTCGAGGAAGGTGCCCAGCGCGTCTGCTTGTGCGATACCGTCGGCGGCGCCATTCCCGAGGGGGTCTCGAACCTGGTGCGCTGGGTGAAGGAGCTGCTCGACGAGCTCGGCGTCTCGGTGGGCATCGATTGGCACGGCCATCGCGACCGGGGGCTCGATATGGCCAACACCCTGGCAGCGATCGAGGCGGGAGCGACCCGCGTGCACGGCACTGCGATGGGTCTCGGCGAACGCGCCGGCAACACGCCGATGGAGCAGATCCTGGTCAACCTCAAGCTCCTCGGGATCCGCGACGATGATCTCGCCCGCCTGCCGGAGTACGTCCAGAAGGTCTCGAGCGCCCTCGACGTACCCTTGCCGATCCACACCCCGATCGTCGGCCGCAACGCCTTCCGCACCGCCACCGGGGTGCACGCCGCGGCCTTGATCAAAGCGATGCGCAAGGGCGACGCCTGGCTGACCGACTGGGTCTACTCCGGCGTACCGGCGAGCTGGATGGGGCGTGACCAGGAGATCGAGGTCGGCTTCATGTCCGGCGCTGCCAACGTCATCTACTACCTCGAGCATCGCGATCTGCCGCACGGGCCCGAGATCGTCGCGGCGGTTTTGGCCAAGGCCAAGCAGTCCGCCCGGTTGTTGACAGACGAAGAGATCAGCGAAGTCGTCAGCGGATTCACGGGGGGTTAGCTATTGTCATCTGTACGCGATGGACACTCTGAGAATTGCCGATTGGCTGCTCGAGCCTGATCTCAACCAACTCAGCGGGCCCCCGGGGACCGTCCACCTAGAACCTCGCACCACGGCGGTGCTGCTCGATCTCGCGGCACACCCCGGAGAGGTGCGCTCGCGCGAAGACATTCTGCAGGCGGTTTGGGGCGACGCCTTCGTCGGCGAGGCGGTGCTCACTCACTCGGTTTGGGAGCTGCGCAAGGCGTTTGGCGACGACGCCAAGAATCCTCGTTTCATCCAGACCGTGCCGCGCCGCGGCTACCGCCTCGTGGCGCCAATCCTCGAGCCCGGCGGCACCGTCGTCAAGACGCTCCTGGTCAGCGACCTGGTGAACTCCACCAAGCTGGTCGAGCGCCTGGGTGACGAGCGCTCGGCGCTGCTCTTCGAGCGCTGCGATCGGCTGGCCCGGGATCTTCTGGCCGAGCACGACGGGCAGGAGATCGACAAGACCGACGGTTACCTCGCACTGTTCGAGCGCCCGGTGGCGGCGGTGCGCTTCGCCCTGGACTACCACCGGGTTTTGGCCGATCTCAGCGCCGAAACTCAGGTCCGCATCGGCACGCGAGTGGGCGTCCACCTCGGCGAGGTGGTGCTGCGCGAGAACCCGGAGCCGGACGTGGCCAAGGGCGCCAAGCCGCTGGAGGTCGAAGGACTGGCCAAGCCGCTGACCGCCCGCCTGATGTCGCTCGCGGCGGCGGGCCAGACCTTGCTGACGCGCGGTGCCTTCGACGTCGCCCGGCGGGCGGCGGAGGAGGCGTTGCCCGAAGCGCAGAGCCTGCGCTGGCTGGCCCACGGTGGCTACCTTTTCAACGGGGTCGAGGAAGCGGTAGACGTCTTCGAGGTGGGGCGCGAGGATGCCGCACCGCTGACACCGCCGGCAGACTCGAAGAAGGCCCGGCGAGTGCTCGCCGACGGCACCATCCTCGGCTGGCGCCCGGCGCCGGGGCTCGAGATCCCGCAGCGGCCCCACTGGGCCCTAGAGCACAAGCTCGGCGAAGGCGGCTTCGGCGAGGTTTGGCTCACCCGCCACCAGAAAACCGGCGCCCGGCGGGTGTTCAAGTTCTGTGTCCAGCACGAGCTGTTGCGCTCCCTGCAGCGCGAAGTCACCGTCTTCCGGCTGCTGCAGAAGACCCTTGGCGATCGGCGTGATATCGCGCGCATTGTCGACTGGAACTTCGAAGAGGCGCCTTACTTCCTGGAGATCGAGCACAGCGAATCCGGCAGCCTGCTCGACTGGGCCGAGACCCAAGGCGGCCTCGACCGCGTGCCGCTGGCGACGCGCCTGGAGATCGTCGCTCAAGTGGCCGAGGCACTGGCAGCGGCGCACTCGGTCGGTGTCCTGCACAAGGACGTCAAGCCGGGCAACATCCTACTAGGCCCCGGCCGCGGCGGCGCACCGCGCGCCAAGCTGACCGACTTCGGCATTGGCCGGATCACCGACAAGGGGCGCTTGGCTGACGCCGACATCTCAGTCACTGACATCACGCAGATCTTCCTGACCGAGAAAACCACCAGCAGCGGCACTCGCCTCTACCTGGCGCCGGAGATCCTCGAAGGCAAGGCCGCCACCATCCAGGCCGACATCTACGCCCTCGGCGTGGTGCTCTACCAGGCGGTGGTCGGCGAGCTCGATCGTGCCGTGGCCACCGGCTGGCGGCGCAACATCGACGACGAGCTGCTGGCCGAGGACATCGCGGCCTGCATCGATGTCACACCCGAGCGCCGGCCGGCCAGCGCCCTCGACGTCGCCGAGCGCTTGCGCAGTCTCGAGGAACGCCGCCAAAGCCAAGCGGAAGAGCGCCGCCTGCGGCAAGAGGCCGAGGCCAATCGCCTGGCCCTGGAGCGCTCGCAGCGGCGGCGCAAAGTTCTCGGATGGGTCGCCGCCGCGGCCGTCCTGGTGCTGGTCGTCGTGTCGATCCTCGCGGTGCTGGCCAACCAGGCGCGGCGCGAGGCCGACTTCCAGCGCCAGCAGGCGGAGGATTTAATCAACTTCATGCTCGGTGATCTGCGCCAAACCCTCGAGACCGTCGGTCGCCTCGATGCCATGGGCGGCACGGCGGAGAAGGTGCTGAGCTACTTTCGGGCTGTCGACAGCGAGACGATCTCCAGCGATAGCCTGGCCAAGTACGCCGAGGCGATGCGTCAGATCGGGCAGGTCGATTTCCGGCAAGGGCAGCTCGACAACGCCGAGGAGATCTTCCGTCAGGCGGCGAGTCTGGCGCAACGACTGGCCGAGCAGTCCCCGAACAACCTCGCCTGGCAGGCGGACCTGGCCGATAGTCGGTTTTGGATCGGCTATGTCCTCTGGCAACGAGGCGACCTGGACGGCGCCGAGGCCGAGTTCGAGATCCACCGGGCGATCTATGACGAGCTGGTTGGCCTAGATCCCGTCCAGGCCGACTGGCGGCTCGAGCTGGCCATGGGGCATTCGAATCTGGCGTACATCCTCGAAGCCCGGGGCGATACGGCCAAAGCGCTAGAGTACGAGCGAAGCCATCTGGCGCATGTGTCGGACCTGGTAGCGATCGATCCGGCCAACACCGAGTGGCGGTTCAGTCTGG
The DNA here is from genome assembly GCA_039029035.1 of Acidobacteriota bacterium. Classification (GTDB taxonomy): domain Bacteria; phylum Acidobacteriota; class Thermoanaerobaculia; order Multivoradales; family J023; genus JAAELT01. The sequence continues at coordinate 4,000 of JBCCGX010000328.1, forward strand.
CCGGCGCCCACAACCGAGTCGGAGCGCTGTTGGAAGTGGAGGGCAATCTGCGCGGCGCCCTGGTCGAGCATCGGACCGACCTCGAGATCATGCAGCTGCTGGTGGCGGAGGCGCCCGAGAACACGCTCTGGCTGCGGCGCCGAGCCAATAGCCATGGCTATGTCGGGCGGGTGCTCTGGATGCTCGGTGAGACCGAGGCGGCGCTGACCCACTTTCGAGCCGAGGTCGCCGGAACCGAGGAGCTGAGCGCTATCGAGCCCGCCAATGTCGGTTGGCTCGTCGATACCGTTCGCGGACGCCTGAAGATAGGTCGAGCTCTCGGCTCGATAGGCAAAGATCGTGAGGCGCTCGCTCGCGCCCGCGAGTCGCTCGCCGACCTGCAGGCCCTCAAGACGCAGAATCCCGAGCTCGCTGCCAACCGCAGTGAAGTCGCCCTCGGCCGGCAGATTCTGGGCGATCTGCTGGCCGCCCGAGGCGACAACGAGGCAGCGCTCACGGAGGCCCGTGCGGCCTCGAGGATCCTCGAAGAGTTGGCCTCCGAGCGGCCCAACGATCGAGAAACGCAGCGTCTCCTGAGCACCGCCTACGCGCTCGAAGGAACGATCCTGGCGGCCAGCGGACAGAGTGATGCTGCCCGCGCAGCCTGGCAGAAGGCGGTCGAAGCGGTGGAGCCCTTCGCCAAGAGCTCGCGCGATGCCCAGTACTTGGCGCCTTGGGCTCGCGGGCTCATCGAGCTGGGGCGCATCGAGGAAGCCCGCCCGGTCGTCTTCCGTTTGCTGTCGCGGGGCTACGGGGTGCGCGAATTCCTCGATCTATGTGCAGCCCACGGGTTGCCGTGACGCACGGCACTGCAACGGCAGCAGCCCGAGTCGCTGGCATCGACTCGAGCTACGGCTTCCTATCGGCGAGCGGGCGATCGCGGTCGACCTGCTGGGCTGTCGGCGTCTGAGAAGATCCCGTTAGATCTGGTTGGCAGGCGGCTTGGCAGGCGGGGGCTCGATCACTGGGTCCCAGAAATCGAACTGGCCGTTGGCGAACTGGATCACATAGCGGTAGGCGTCCTCTCCCCAGCCGCAGGCGGGCACATCGACCGTGTAGCTCGAGTTGCCGACGACTCCGGGCAGCGTGAAGTCGAGGCGGCCGACCCGCATGTGGTCGAACTGGCCGTCTTCGAACGCCTCGCCTTGGGTCAGCGGCGTATCGAACCCACAAGCCCGCACACAGCCTTCGGGATCGGCCAGGCAGTCGAGATGAGTGTTGATCGGCTGGTCCAGGCAAACCGTGTCCAGGAACCACACGTCCTTGAACTGAATGAGCTTCTCACCATAGGTGTTCCATTGGAACTGACAGTCGGACGTATGGCTTCCGAAATCGATCTGATCGACGGTGCAACCGCCGTTGTTGAGCACCTTGAGCTTGGAATTGACGGTTTGCCCCACGAACACGTACATGTTGAACGTCGAGGTACCCCATGACACGCCGGATTTGCAGATCGATTCGTAGGCGCCGATATCGCACCAGTCGTCTTGGCCGCGGTTGATCGGAAACTCCTCCGGATTCGGGTGCCAGCGGGCGAACGCATCGCGCTGATCGAACACGGACAGGTTCTGGTCACAGGAATAGGCTCCGAGCAGCGGAGAATCGGGACTGTTCGGCACATGGGCCTTCGTCCGTCCGCCATGATCGAGCAGCTGGTCCGACAGCATGAGATCGGGCTCGACAATGTCCAGGGTGCCAAAGCCGCAGTGCGCCTCCCCAACTGCGCCTTCGGCGGCGTTGTCGCCATTCGACACCACCGCACCATGGCAAAGGTCAGTGGCCGCGGGATCGCGAGCGAGAGCCGATCTGCGCAGATCGAGAGCCGCCTGGGGTTCATTGGGCTCGACATAGAGGGTGCTGCCGACACCTGCCGTATTGTCCTTGAAGGTGCACATGTTGATCGAGGCCGAGCCGAGGACGACCGCCACCGCCCCCCCTTTGTTGGAGCTGTTGCGCGAGAAGGTCGAGTTCTCCACCAGGGGCACGCTGCCGCCATCGACATGGAGGGCGCCACCGGACCAGGCGGCGTCGTTGAAGGCGAAAGCGCTGCGGTGGATCGTCGCCTCTCCACCCTGGATGCTGAGGGCGCCACCGTAGCTACCGGCCGAGTTGCCCTTGAAGTAGCAGCTATCGATAGTGACCGTGCCCTGGCTGAAAATGGCTCCACCGCTCCAATCCGAGGCATTGTTGAGGAAGCGGCAGCCAAAGAGATGCAGCGCCCCCCCCGGATAGACCTTGATCGCTCCACCGCCATTGGAGGCGTCTCCGCCGGTCACTGTCAGATTGTCGAGAGTCAGCGTACCTTCAACCTTGAACAGACGGGTCCTGGGTGCCGCGTTGCTGCGCTTGATCTTGGCGACATGACTGTCGTTCGCCCCCTGAATGGTGACGATCTTGGTAGGACCGATGACGAAAGGGAGCTCGCCGTCGGCCACATACGTCTCTTCCTCCAGTTCGATTACAGGATCGCCGGTGCCGACTCTCGCACAGGCACCGACTGCGGGATCCCCTGCATCCGCGATCGCGGTCGCAACGGCATCCGCAAGGGTGCAGTGGGATTCGCTGGAACCGGCTGTGGTGTTCACCTTGATGGTCGTCGCTCCCCAGAGGGTGGCCGGCAGGGTCAGAGCCCAGCCCTGTAGAACCAAGGGGATCAGCCATCGAGCGGGGTTCGCGATGGGTGCGTAGGGGAAGCTTGCCGGCCAATAAGGTACGCGGGGCAACAACGTCGAAGTCTCGGTTCGAGGGGTGGAGTCGGCTTTATACATTTGAGTGCCTCCTTGCGAATGGGCTGTTTCGTTCGTGACGACGCCATTAGGCCGCAACAGCCGGCAAAGAGTCCTCTGGGACATATCTGGGAAACATCTGGAGACCTGGGAAATTTCCGTAAATCATTATAATTCAATGATTTATGGAACATCTACGGACGGTCTCACGCTCACGCATCGACCCGCGCGAGGGCCTGAATGCCCGCGCCATGCAAGGCGCCCCTCCGAGGTTTGCGACTGAAACCGCGCTTTCTAGCCTTGACCGGAAGCAGAATTACCCAGCCAAGGAGACAACGGCGCTAGCCGTGAAGCTGCCTCAGGCACCTGGTCTCAATCGACCAGCTCTTCGAACCGGCTCTCACCGCCTCCGGCCGGGAGATTGTGACTGTGGCGGGCGTCCAGAACCTCTCCCGTACCCTTGGCGACGGTGTAGCTCGATCCGGTCTGCGGTGATTCGACCTCGACTTCAAAGGTTGATGCCTGCTCGCGAATGGTCACGGTCTCTCGATCGTGCAGCGCTCCGGCATCGATATCGAGGGCGCCCAACACGAAGGCGATGGCTCGAGCCGACGCTGCGTTGGGCTGGAAGAACCGCGGCTGTTCGAGGTCTTCAGCCTCTCGTGGGTTGGCCACGGGGCTGTAAGTTCTCTTCACACCGCTCGGATCCACCAGGCCCCAAAAGAGATCGTAGTAGGCCCTGCTATTCAGAGGCACGTAGCGGACCGACATGGCAAAGCCAACATAGACCGAGCTCTCGTTGACCAACACTTTGATCTGGTCGAAGTGCTCGCGCGAGAAGTCCTCGTGCCGTTGCCGAATCTCATCGACGGCCCGCTCGATGATGACCTCTCTGCCGAGTGCCTTCAGATCGTTGGCGGTCGGGCTGACGGCCTGCGCGCGGACAACGCCGGGCAGGCACAGCAGCAGGCCGGCGAGCCAGGGAGCTTTCTTCAGCATCGATGCACGTCCGTCTATGATGGCTTCGCGGCTAGCGATCGCGGCCATTAGATCTTTTGGCCTCTTGTGAACGGGATTTGAAAAAACAAATCACGATCTAAAGCCTTTTGCTCGTGATTTGGTGCATCAATTCTCGAAAACAGGGCGAGTGAACGAGATTTGGAAGAACAAGTCATGCACACAGGCCTTGCACTCGCGACTTGCAGCTTCAATCCATGAGCCTAAGGGACTTCGGTACGATTTGCAGCTCAAAATCACGTTCAAGCCGCTCTCGCCCGTGATTTGCAGCCGCCCGCCGCGATCTTGCCGCAAATGGCCCTGATTTGATGCCGTTCGCCCTACTGCGGGGTGGGTCTAGGTCGTTTTACCTTCTCGGCCGATCTGCTCGAGAAGATCGACGATCTTCCCCACGTCGTAATCCCAGCGTTGATCGCTGATCTCGTGCGCGTTGCGAGTGCTCAGCGACTTCGAGTCTTGCGGTAACTCCTCACCTGCCTGCATCCAACAAGCCTGTTTAGCGCATGACACTCGGTCCCCGATCACGCCGCCGGCGACGCCACCTTCTTAGCCGCCGCCTTCGCCTTCCCCGCCTTACGCGGATCATTCAGCGCCGTGCCGTCGCCGCCCTCGTCCGGTGTCGGCACGAAGAGATGCTTGGTGTACTCCACGTCCGGAAAGCGCGCCGGGCCAAAACGGCCCTCGCCGCCCTTCGCCTTGTCTTCCAAGGCTTTCAAGATCATGTGGGGATGGATCGGGATCTGGTCGACGCGCACACCGACGGCGTCGTAGACGGCGTTGGCCACCGCCGGCGGGATAGGTAGCAGCGGCCCCTGGCCCACTTCTTTGGCGCCGAAGGGGCCGGCCGGGTCGGGGTCTTCGATCAGGTAGGTGGTGACCGGCGGCATCTCGCAGATCGTCGGGCTCTTGTACTCGAGCATCGAGGGCATCTTGTGCACCAGGGCGCTGGAGAGGCGCGGCGGCAGACGGCGAAAGGCTTGTTCTTCCATCATCACTTCGCCGAGACCCATGTAGACGCTACCTTCCACCTGCCCGACCACCAGGGTCGGGTTGATGGCTCGGCCGATATCGTGGGCGATCCACACGTGCTCCACCTCGTAGAGCCCGGTTTCCGGATCGACCTCGACCTCGATCACCGCGGCGGAGTAGGAGTAGGTGGGTGAGGGCCCGACGCCGGAGCCCTGGAAGCGTCCGGGCGGGGTCGGCGGGCGGTAAGAGCCGGTGGTGCCGAGGGTGCCGAAGCGCTCTTCGGCGGTAAACATGGCTTCGACGAAGGTCATGCCGCGCTCGGGGTCCTCGCTGTCGAACACCCGGCTGTCGGCGAAGACCAGCCGATTCGGATCGTCGAGCTCGAGCTTCTTGGCACAGGCACGGGCGATGAGCTCGCGGGCGCGCTCGGCCGCTTCATAGGCCGCGTTGCCCATCATCACCGTCACGCGGGAGGAGTAGCTGCCGTACTCC
>JBCCGX010000329.1:0-9235 GCA_039029035.1 Acidobacteriota bacterium
AAGAGATTCTGGCGCGTCGTGAGATCGAAATCCTCTGCATCGTGCTCGGCACGGAGGAGGATCCACAAGACCTGGCGGGCCAGATCGATCGCCTGAGCGAGGCCGGCGCCAGAATCTTCCGCGACACCGCCGCGGCTGTCGCCTATGTACACCGCCACCATCGAGTGACGTCGGTCGACTTTCCGCCGGTGGCGCTCGATGGCTTTCAGGCTCCGCTCGGTGCGATCAACGTCGGCGTCGAGACGTTCTTCGACGGCTTGTCGGCACAGGAGGTCGAAGCGGTGCAAGTCGACTGGCGCCCCCCGGCTGGTGGCAACGAGAAGCTGATGGCGATCCTCCGCCGGATGCAGCAGCGACCCGGCGCGCTGGTTAGTGAATCGAATAGGGACGACGAATGACGCCGGATACGACGACAGATCGACTCCTGGGGATACCATGACGCCAGATATCGAACGTGCCAATCGCAGCGCAGTGGAGCGTATGACGTCGGCCCGGCCGATGCTGACCGGGGTTGCGCCGGCACGGGAGGTGATTCCCGACCTAACGGAGGGGCGCCTGCTGCATGCCGGACCACCGATCGAGTGGCCGCGCATGTCCGGGCCGCTGCAGGGCGCGGTGATCGGTGCTGTGCTGCTCGAAGGCTGGGCCGAAGACGCCGAGGCCGCGGCGGCGATGGCGGCGAGCGGCGAGATCACCTTCGAGCCTTGCCATCACCACGGAACGGTGGGGCCGATGGCGGGCGTGACCTCACCGTCGATGGCAGTCTACGTGGTCGAGAACACGACCCATGGCAACCGCGCTTTTTCAAATCTCAACGAAGGCTACGGCAAGGTGCTGCGCTACGGCGCCTACGCCCCGGAAGTGCTCGACAAGCTGCGCTGGATGAACGGCGAGATGGCCGCCTTGCTCGCTACAGCCCTCGAGACCACCGATGGGCTCGATCTCAAGGCTCTGCTGGCCGAGGCATTGCACATGGGCGACGAGGGGCATAATCGCAACAAGGCCGGGTCGTTGCTCTACTTGAAGCTGCTAGCGCCGCTGATCGCTCGTGTCGCCGAGGACCGGGCGACGGAGGAGAAGGTACTGGCCTTCCTGGGCGACAATGCCCTGTCCGTGCTCAATCCGGTGATGGCGGCCTGCAAGGCGATGGCCGACGCGGCCCACGGGATCGAAGGCTCGACCGTGGTCACTACGATGGCGCGTAACGGCACCGACTTCGGCATCCGGGTCAGTGGACTCGGCGAGCGTTGGTTCACCGCTGCGGCCGAGACCCCGGACGGTTTGTATTTTTCAGGCTTCTCGAGCGCCGACGCCAACCCCGACATCGGCGATTCGACCATCACCGAGACCGCTGGTATCGGTGCCTTCGCCATGGCAGCGGCCCCGGCGATCGTCACCTTCGTCTCCGGCACGCCGAAAGACGCCCTCAACGCAACGCTCGAGATGTACGAAATCACCACCGGCGAGCATCCGAGCTTTACGATCCCGGCGCTCGATTTTCGGGGCACGCCGGTTGGCATCGACCTGCGAAAAGTCGTCGAGCTCGGCCTAACGCCGCGGGTCAATACAGGTATCGCACACAAAGACGCTGGTGTTGGTCAGGTCGGCGCCGGTCTGGTGCGGCCGCCGATCGAGATTTTCGAACAGGCGCTGGTCACCTTTGCCGAGCACTACGACATCTGATTTGAGCTCGGATCGCTGAGGACTCTGGGGCTGTCTCCTTCACGAGGACGCCGGAAGCTGATGCCTTGGAGCGTGGATGCCGGGTGGAATCTCCCTTGGCTCAGTTGCTGTCCACAACCCTCGCTTTGTCGACCAGCCACACGACGGCCATCGCCGCTGGCACGATCAGGGTGGTCGACACCGGTAGCAGGATTCGGGCGTTGGGGTAGGCGACGAAGACGACCGCCAGGCCGGCCGCGACAAAGAGGAGGAAGTAGAGTGTGGCGGACCGATCTTGTCGCCACATGAGGACTGAGCCGAAGGTGCCCAGGAGCAGAACGAACCAGCGTTCGGCGAGAGTCACCAGGCGCTTCAGCCTTCGCTTGGTCGGCCCTTCCGCCAACACCGAGGGAGCGGTGGGCTCGGCGGTGAAGATGCGCAGGGCCTTGTAGGTGAGAAGCCGAGCAAATGCCGCCGGATCGTCACGCATGAAGCCCGTCGCTTGTTTCCGCAGCCAGGTTTCGGCTTCCATTTCCGGTAGCGATCTCTCGCTCCATGGGTTACTGCGAGCGATGTAGGCCAACGGGATCCATGAGCCACGGTAGTGGCCTGCGGCGGCTTCGGCGTGCAGGTCGTAGCCATTGGCTTCGCGTAAAGCGGGCAAGGCCTTGCCCGCCGTGACCGGGTTGTTGGCCTGCAAGAGGGTGACGGTCGACTGGGTGTTGCCAATGAAGAAGCGGCCCAGGGTCGCTTGGTTCCAGAACCCCCAGGCGGCGATCGGCACCGCACTGACAGCGGCGAACAGAGCGGCAACTCGGAGCGCCCGTCGCGGCCAATGCTCGACCGCCAGCAGGGCTGTGACGAGAACGATCAGTAAGATGACCGACGGACGGTTGAGGTAGGCGACGCCGAGGCTCGCTGCCGCCAGCGTGATGTGTCGCCACGGCGCCTCGCTGCGGCGAGCGCGCAGCAGTAGAAGGAGAGCGAGCAGGGAAAACAGCACGCCGAGTGTATCGGACCAGATGCCGGCGGCGGTGAAGACCAAAGTCGGCATCAGCGCCGCGATCAGCATTGCTGCCTGGGGCACGATGGACGACGGGGCGATCTCGGATGCCAGAGCGCCGACCACGGCGACGATCGCCAGTGACGCCAGGAAGACCAAAGCGATGCCCAGGACCGGGGAGGGGCCGAAGACTCGGTAGAGAGCGGCGATCGGCAGGACGGTACCCGGCGGTCGGATCGCGGTCGCTGGGCCGTCGGGGCTGAGGGCATAGCGACCGCTGGTGGCAAGATTCGTCGCCAAGTTGTGGTAATCGGCCTCATCGGTATCGAAGCGCAGCTCGATCGCGCCGCTCCTTGCTTCGGGATGCGCCACTGCAAAAAGGAAGATCAAACGGGCAACGACTGCTAAGGCCAGAAAAATGAGCCATCGATCTCTACGCATTTGACATTGGTACCTATCGGCTCTACGATTATCATGAAGTTTGCTGGTAGTGGAGATCTTTCGCGTCAACATCGCTGGCGAGCGCTCGGCCTCCGTGTAGGTTCTCTCTTTGCCCTTTGGTGGAGTCAGAAAATACGCTGAGTCAGAGCCATACAGTCGAGGGCTGCCGGGGCGAGAGTGGCGTTGAAGAACGGTAGTATTATGAAGCTTCGATCATCTGATGCTCTGAGTCTCGGCGAATGTTTCGCCGCGTCCGGCCTTCGCTCTCTGGCGGTTGAACCGGATTTCGTCGCAGGCTCGTATTCTGGGTCAAGGTGGACCGGTCGGGAGGATTGGGGTACCTTGCCGGGTCAGACAAGCTCCTGGAGACGGCTCGAATGAACATCACGCAAGTCAAAATCTTCCCGGTTCACGAAGACAAGCTCAAGGCGTTCGTGTCGTTGGTTTTCGACCATGATTTCATGATCAACGACATCAAGGTCATCCAAGGCAGAGACGGGCTTTTCCTGAGCATGCCTAGCCGACGCAAGAAAAACGGCGAGTTCAAGGACGTGGCGCACCCGCTCAACAACCGTACGAGGCGCTTGCTGGAAGAGACGGTTCTGGCGGAGTACCGAAAGGTGGTCAACGACGCGACACCGCGACGGCCCGATCGTGCGCCGGGCCGGCCGGGCGAATCGAGCCCTACCGCGTTTTCCGGTCCCGTACCCGTCGACTCAGACCACGCGTCCCAAGGCTCACCGGCGGTGCCCGGTAAGCCCGCCGCGGTGTCACCGGACATCCAGCAGCCGACCGAGACGAGCCGCGATGTAGTGGTCGCCGCGAACGAGCCCGGCTCGGGTGAGCAGACCCTGGAAGAAGTCCAGAAGAGGCATCTCAGCGATTCCTACTGGTCTGTTTCCTGAGTCCGATGCCCATCGGGCATCGCGCCGCTTGACTCCGGGCGCGATAGACCGCAAGATATGGCGCTCGGGGTGCACCTTCGAGGGCTGCTTCGGCGGCTGAGTCGAGTCGGGCCAAAAGCCTTGCTCCGGTTTGGTGCGATCAACTTCGAGCTCCAGCCTCGCCATTCGCCGGGCTTCCTCTACCCGGACGCAAGCGAACCACCTACAGCCAACGAACTCGCCATCCGCCGGCTCGATGCACGGGCTGTTGCGAAAAGCAGATTCTCGATATCCAAGAGGTTAGATCATGAGTGAGATAGTCCTTGAAGTCCAGCCGCGCGAAGCGATGGGCAAGAACGCCAATCGTCGACTGCGAGCCGTCGGACAGGTACCGGCAGTGGTTTACGGTGGCAAGCAGGAACCGGTCGCGATTCAGGTCGACGAGCGCAAGGTCGGCGAGATCCTCCGCTCAGGCACCGGCAGCAACACGGTCTTTCAGCTCAAGCTCGGCGGCACGGACAAGAGTCGCCACGCGATGATTCGTGAGATGCAGACCGATTCGATCAGCGGTGCGATGCTGCACCTCGACTTCCAGCGCATCCTGATGGATCAGAAGGTGAAGGTCATGGTGCCGATCGAGCTCCACGGCGAAGCGGTCGGAGTGAAGACCGAGGGCGGGTTGGTGGACTTCGTCACCCGCGAGGTCGAGATCGAGTGCTTGCCCAACCAGATCCCGACCCACCTCGACCTCGACGTTACCGATCTGCACATCGGACAGCATGTCGAAGCGGGCGATCTCGAACTGCCGGAAGGTGTCTCGCTGCATGATGCCGAGCGCGTCATCGTGTCGGTTGCCATGCGCCAGCTCGAGGCCGCCGACGAGGAGGCCGAGGAGGACGAAGGACTGATCGAGGCCGAGGTCGCGGAGCCGGAAGTGGTGCAACGCGGCAAAGCGGAAGACGAAGGCTAGGAGGGAGCCCGGAGAGAGATGGCCGAATCGACCTCTGGGCTGGCCCGGGATCGCCGCGAAAGCGAGCGGATCATCATTGGCCTGGGCAACCCGGGCGCGCGCTACGCCGAGACCCGACACAACGTCGGGTTTCGCGTCGTGGCGGAGCTTGCGCGCCGGCACTCTGTGGATCTCGATTCGCTGGAGTGCAATGCGCTCGTTGCCTCGCGTGGCTCCCTCACCTTGGCGGCGCCGCAGACCTTCATGAATCGCAGTGGCTTTGCGGCCCGATGCCTCAGGGAGCGGCGGGGCATCGAGCCCGGAGCGATTCTGATAGTCTACGACGAAATTCACCTATCGCTTGGAACCCTCCGGCTGCGGCGTGGCGGTAGCCCGGCAGGGCACCGTGGATTGGAGTCGGTTCTGGAGAATCTGGGCACGGATCAAGTACCACGTTTGCGCCTGGGAGTGGCCGGGGAATCTGGGCCACCTACCGGTGAAAGTCTCGTTGATTTCGTGCTCGAGCCGTTCGCCGAGTCAGAGCTCGAACAAGTCGAGGCGCTGATCGTGCGTGCCGCAGATGCTTGCGAAGCCTGGGCGGCCGAGGGCCCCGAGGCGGCGATGCAACGATTCAACGGTCCGCCCCCGAGCTGAAGCGGGCGGCCTGAAAGCTCGATAAGCGTCTTCTCCGAGGGAGAAGACAAAACCGAGGATGTAGATCCTCGAGGAGGAAGAAGATCTTGGACAGTCAAACACTTCTCTATCTCGTTCCGCTGACCGGCCTCTTGGCTCTTGCCTTTGCAGCCCTACGTGGGACCTGGATCGGCAAGCAGGATGCCGGCAACGAGCGCATGGTGACCATTGCCGGCCACATTCGCGACGGCGCCATGGCCTTCCTGCGCCGCGAGTACAGCGTGCTGGTGATTTTCGTCATCGTCGTTGCGGCGTTGTTGGCCTGGGCCAATGCCGGCCGGGCCGACAACTCGGCGCTGATCGGCGTCTCGGTCCTGGTCGGTGCTCTGTGCTCCGGCGCGGCTGGCTTCTTTGGCATGCGGGTCGCCACCGCCGCCAACGTCCGTACCGCCGCCGCCGCCCGCACCAGCCTCAACGGTGCCTTGAACGTCGCGTTCTCCGGCGGGGCTGTCATGGGTTTCTGCGTGGTGGGTCTGGGCGTTTTCGGCCTGTCGTCGCTCTACCTGGTCTATGTCGGCATGTTCACTGAGGGTGGCGTAACCAACCTCGGCCGGGTGATCAACGTGCTGACGGGTTTCTCGTTCGGCGCCAGCTCGATCGCTCTTTTCGCCCGCGTTGGGGGTGGCATTTACACCAAGGCGGCCGATGTCGGCGCCGACTTGGTGGGCAAGGTCGAAGCAGGGATTCCTGAAGACGATCCGCGCAACCCAGCGGTGATCGCAGACAACGTCGGCGACAACGTTGGCGATGTTGCCGGTATGGGGGCCGATCTCTTCGAGTCCTATGTCGGGGCCATCATCGGATCGCTGGTGCTCGGTGCCGCTGCCAGCCAGGCGGCGGGCGAATCTTCCAACGCGCCGGCGCTCGTCTTGTTGCCGCTGGTCCTTGCCGGGCTCGGTATCGTCGTTTCTCTGGGTGGCACTTTTCTGGTGCGCACCAAAGAAGGCGGCAACCCGAGCCACGCCCTCCATGCCGGGACTCTGTCTTCGGCGGTCGTGATGTTGATCGCGACCTTCTTCGTCACCCGCGCCTTGGTTACCGAGACCTATCCGTTGGCCGATGGCGGCAGCTTTGGTGCCATGGGCATCTTTTTGGCGACTGTTGCCGGGCTGATCGCGGGTGTCTTGATCGGCCTGATCACTGAGTACTACACCTCGGAGTCGCGCTCGCCGGCCCAGGGGGTGGCGCAAGAGAGCCTTACCGGTTCAGCGACGAACATCATTTCCGGACTGGCTTTGGGTATGAAATCCACCGCACTGCCGGTCATCGTGTTGGTCGTGGCGATGGTCGTTGCCTATGACCAAGCCGGACTTTACGGTATTGCCATCGCCGCTCTGGGGATGCTCGCCACGACCGGCATCCAGCTCGCGGTGGACGCCTACGGCCCGGTGGCGGACAACGCCGGCGGCATCGCCGAGATGGCCCAGCTGGGCCCTGAAGTGCGTGGGCGAACCGATCGCCTCGACGCGGTAGGGAACACGACCGCCGCCATCGGTAAGGGTTTCGCGATCGGCTCGGCGGCACTCACCGCCCTGGCCCTCTTCGCTGCGTTCCGCACCATTGTCGGACTCGAAGTGATCGACGTTTCCAAGCCGACGGTCATGGGCGGCCTGTTCCTCGGCGCCATGCTGCCGTTCCTGTTCTCGTCCCTCGCCATGCAAGCGGTCGGTAGTGCCGCGTCCGAGATGATCGAGGAGGTCCGCCGGCAGTTCAAATCGATCCCCGGCCTGATGGAGGGGAAAGCCGAGGCCGATCACGCCACGTGTGTCGATATCGCCACACGCGGCGCTATCCGCCAGATGGTGATGCCAGGTCTTCTGGCGGTGATCGTGCCGGTTGTCGTCGGCTTCTATGATGTCGCCGCCCTCGGTGGCGTCCTGGCTGGCGTGACCGCCTCCGGTGTCATGATGGCCATCTTCCAGGCCAACGCCGGCGGTGCCTGGGACAACGCTAAGAAGTACATCGAAGAAGGGCACCACGGCGGCAAGGGCTCCGATGCCCACAAAGCGGCGGTGGTCGGCGATACCGTTGGCGATCCTTTCAAAGACACCTCTGGCCCGAGCATCAATATCCTGATCAAGCTCATGTCGGTGGTGGCCCTGGTGATCGCGCCCCTCCTGGTTTGATCTGAGCCAGGCGCGGTGAGCAACCCGGAGCATGTCGAGGTCCTTCGTTCGGGCAGGAAAGCCTGGAGGACGTGGCGCCGGGAGTCTGAGGCGACGCCCGATCTCAGCGGCGCCGATCTCAGGGAGCTCGATCTGAGCTCGGCCGACTTGAACGGAGCTGATCTCGAAGGCGCCGTTCTGGTCGGCTCGTCGTTGCGGCGGGCGAAGCTCGAGGGGGCGAACCTCAACGGTATCGTCGCTCGCTTCGTCCGCTTCTCCGATGCTCGCCTGGCCGGTGCCACCTTGGTGGAGGCGGATGTACGCGCCGGCAGCTTGCGTCGTGCCGATCTGAGCGGCGCGGATCTCACGCGCGCCGTGCTGCGCTTTACTTCGTTGGTCGGAGCCAATGTCAGCGACGCGATCTTCCGTCAGGCGGAGGTCTACGGGGCCAGTGCCTGGAACCTGAAGGGCGAGCCCGCGGACCAGAAGGACCCGATCCTGCGGGAAGACTTCGATCCCGACACCATCACCACCACCGTCGACGATCTCGACACGGCGCAGTTCCTCTTCATGTTGCGCGAGAACACCAAGATCGCCGACGTGATCAATACCGCCAGCCAGCGGACGGTGCTGCTGCTGGGGCGTTTCAGCCCTGCCTATAAGAAGGTGCTCGATGCCCTCAAGGCGCACCTGCTGCAGCGCAACCTGGTGCCGGTGCTGTTCGACTTTGCCCGTCCGCAAGGGCGCGACCTCACCGAGACCGTAGCCAGCCTGGCCCACATGGCCTGCTTCGTGATCCCTGATCTCTCCGGCGCCAAGAGCGTGCCGCAAGAGCTCAGCACCATCGTCCCTTTCCTGCCCTCCGTGCCGGTGGTGCCGATCATCGCCGAGAAGAACGAGCGCATTTACTCGATGTTCGAGCACTTCTTGCGCTACCCCTGGGTCCACGAACCGGTGAAGTATCGCGACCTCGATCACCTGCTCGAAATCGTCGATGAGCAAGTGATCGATGTCGGTTATCGAGCTGCCATGAAGGCCCGTGGTACGGCGAGAGTCAAGCTGCCGAAGCTTCCCAAGTTGACCCGCTGAGCGCCGAATCGCTCGTCGAGCCGGCTGGCTCGATCGACCGTGCTACACTCCGCCGTCAATTCAGCGGCCGGCCAGTCTGTTGCCTACCGACGGCGGCCGCCAGACGTCCGCAGAATTCAGGAGATCCATCATCATGCCGATCCATCCCTTCGAGGGCAAGTCGCCTCGACTCGGTGAAGGTGTCTTCCTGGCGCCGTCCGCCGTGGTCACCGGCAACGTGGAGCTCGGGGACGACGTGTCCTTCTGGTTCCATACCGCGGCTCGGGGGGACGTGCATTGGATCAAGATCGGCGCTGGGACGAACATCCAAGACGGCACGATCCTGCATGTGTCCTACGACACGTTCCCCCTGACCATCGGCGAGGGCGTGGTGGTGGGGCACAGTGCGATGATCCATGGCTGCACGATC
>JBCCGX010000330.1:0-9230 GCA_039029035.1 Acidobacteriota bacterium
GCCCGAGGACGGCATCGCCAACGTCGCAGCGATCGGTGACGCGAACGAGTCGACACAGGGCAACTCCGAGCTGCGCAAGGCCGAGAACCAGAGCGATTGGTTCTACCTGCCGGTCTGGCAGCCCCAGTCCCCTTCCCTACAAAGCACGGCGCCCGATCTCGGCGATCCCGAACTCTCATGGCTGCTCTTCCTCGATGCCGAAGGGATCGGCCTGCACCTCGCCGAGCGCCTCGAAGAGGAAGGCCACGAGGTCGTTCTGGTGGCCGCAGGCCAGCGCTTCGAGAAGGTCGAGGACGGCGCCTACACCCTCGACCCAACGGCTCCCGGAGCCTATGTCGAGCTCCTCGCCGACCTGCACGCCGAAGGCCGTAACGTCACCCGGGTCCTGCACCTGTGGACCTCGGGCAACGCGACCTCCGAGCCCTCGCGGGCCACCGAGCTGGGCCTCTTGAGCCTCACCTACCTGACCCAGGCGTGGAGCGCCCATCCCACCGAGGACCGCCGGCAGCTGTGGGTGCTCTCGACCCATCTGCACCAGATCACCGGGACCGACGAGGTGCGGCCCGAGAAAGCCACCGTGCTGGGGGCCTGTGCGGTGATCCCCAAGGAGTATGCCGGCACGGCCTGCCGCAGCGTCGAGATCGCTCTGCCGACCGGTCGCCTGGCCCGGCGACGGCTGATCGAGCGATTGCGCCACGAGCTGGAGCTAGCGGACGAGACCGGACCGGTGGCCTGGCGCGGCAACCGGCGTTGGATTCGGGAGTTCGAGCCGGTCGCCATCGACGAGGCGCCAGACGCGACGCCGGCCCACCTCCGCCCTCGAGGGGTTTACGTGATCACCGGCGGTCTTGGCGGCGTCGGCCTGACCTTGGCCGAAGAGCTGGCCCGGGCAGTGCAGGCCCGCCTGGTGCTGGTGGGGCGCTCCCCCTTCCCCGCCGCCAACGAATGGCCGCAGTGGCTCACCGAGCACCCGCTGTCCGATCCGGTGAGCCGGCAGATCCGCCAGCTCGAGCGCTGTCAGAGCCACGGCGCCGAGATCCTGGTGCTCGCCGCCGACGTCACCGATGCGGACGCCATCGACTCGGTTCGGCAGCGGACGCTGGAACGCTTCGGTGCAGTCCACGGCGTGATCCACGCGGCCGGTGTCCCGCCAGGCGGCCTGCTGGAGATCAAGACCCGCGAGCAGCTCGAGGCGGTGCTCGCCCCCAAGGTCCGCGGCAGCCGGGTGGTGGCCGAAGCCTTCGCCGACGAGGATCTCGACTTCCTGATTCTGTGCTCGTCGCTCACCGCCTTGACCGGCGCCTTCGGCCTGGTCGACCACACGGCGGCCAATGCCTGTCTCGACGCGTTCGCCCAGGCCGCTTCCACCGCGGGCTCGACCCCGGTGGTGGCGATCAACTGGGACGCCTGGCTCGACGTGGGCCAGGCAGCGGCGGCGGCGGAAGAGTTCGGCCTGACCTCCGCCAGTGACGACGGAGACAGCGACGACGGCAGGGGCGAGGTCTTGCGGATCCCGGACCACCCGCTGTTCGACGCCTGCCTGGCCGAGGCCGATGGCAAGGTGGTCTACCGGGCCCGGCTCGACCCGACAGAGCATTGGGTGCTCGACGAGCATCGCCTGCAGAGCTTCGGCGTGATGCCGGCGACCGGTCACCTGGAGATGGTCCGCGCCGCCTGGGCGGACCACCAGGGGGACGGCGCGGTCGAGCTGCGCCAGGTCACTTTCTTGGCGCCCCTGGCGATCCCCAACGGCGAGCAGCGCGAGGTGCGGGTCGTTTTCGCGCCTCGGGACGCGGCCGTGGGCGACGGCGCCGACTTCACCCTCGAAAGCCGAACCGCCGAGGGCGCCCAAACGCGACACGTCGAGGGCCGGGTGCTCACTGCCGAACCGAGTGCGCCGGTCCCCTGCGATCTCGCCACCCTGCGCCAGACCCTGAGCGATCGCCGCGAGCTGCCGCAGCGCTCGGCGGCGAGCGAGGAGGCACCGGACGCGTTTCATTTCGGTCCCCGCTGGCGTGGCCTCGAGCACGACTTGCGGTGGGGTGAAGCACAAGGGCTAATCTCCCTCCATCTGGCTCCGGAGTTCGCCGGCGAGCTCGACACCTACCACCTGCATCCGGCCCTGCTGGACGCCGCTACAGCGTTCATCCAAGGCCAGGATCAGAGGACCTACCTGCCGATCGGCTACGACCGTCTGTTGCTCCGGCGACCCTTGCCGGCGGTGGTGCACAGCCACGCCCGCTTGGCCGAGGAAGCCGTGGCCGATGCCGAAGCCATCGCCGGTGACCTCGTCCTCTACGACGACGACGGCGCGCCGGTGGCCGAGATCGAAGGCTTCACCTTGCGACGCATCGACCCCGCTGCCGTCACCGCCGCCCCGGCGACCGAGGCGGCCGCCGAACTCGTCGGTATCCTGCCCCGCGAGGGTGCCGAGGTCTTTCGCCGACTGCTGGCGATGCCCGAGCTGCCGACTCAGATCCTGGTTTCGACGCGTCATTTCCCGACACTCCTGCAAGCCAGCGCCACCGCGGCGCCGGAAAGCCACGTGCAGTACCGGGTCGACCACCTGCACGACCGCTCCGGCGGCACCTACCCCCGCCCGCAGCTGGCGGTGCAGTTCGTCGCGCCGCGCGACGCGCTGGAGGAAGAGCTGGCCGTGGTGTGGCGCGACCTGTTGGCGCTGTCCGAAGTCGGCGCCCATGACAGCTTCTTCGATCTCGGCGGCGACTCCTTGTTGGCCACCCGGCTGATCGGCCTCATCCGCGAGCGCTTCGATATCCATCTGCCTTTGCGTGCCATTTTCGAGGCCCCGAGCCTGGCCAAGCTGGCGCTAACCCTGCGTGAGCATGTTGCGGACGAGGACGATGCCGGTGCCAACGGTGCCGGTGCGAACGGAACGCCTAAGAGCCACCGCGAGTCCGTCGCTGAGCAGCCGTTGATCCAGGGTCCGGTGCCCCTGACGCCCAACCAGATGAGTTTCTTCGAGGACTACCCTCGGAACCCCCACCGGTGGAATGTGACGTCGCTGTTCGAAGTCCGGGGCGGCTTTTCGACCCATGCCCTCCGGGTCGCCCTCGGGGCCCTGCTCTACCACCACGATGCCCTGCGCTCACGCTTCTTCCGCAACGGTGAGGGCTGGCGCCAGGAGATCGCCTCACCCAACGGCGCCGTGCCGTTCTCCACCGCCGACCTCAGCGCACTGCCCGAAGACCGCAAGCGCTTCGCGCTGGAAGCCGCGAGCGAGCTCCTACAAGCCAGCCTGCATCTGTCGCGCGGCCCGGTGCTGCGGCTGGTTCTCTTCGACCTCGGTGGTCAGGCCTACCGCTTGCTCGTCATCGGCCACCACCTGGCGATGGACAACGTGTCCTTCCAGATCGTTCTCGAAGATTTGCAAGCCGCTTACCTGCAAGCGCTGCGCGGTGAGGCGGTGCGGTTGGCGCCCAAGGGCTCGTCCCTCAAGGCCTGGTCCGAGCACCTGCAGCACCATGCGCTCTCCGCCGAGATCGAAGAGGAGCTCGGCTTCTGGCTACGCCTGCCCTGGTCCGCCGTCAGGGGTCTGCCCTTCGATTATCCCGGCGGCGAGAACAGCGCCCTCTCGGCTCGCACCGTGCACAGCGAGCTGAGCCGACAGGATGGCGAGCGTCTGCAGCACCAACTCCCGCGCCGGCACGACGTCACGGTCGAGGAGATCTTGATCACCGCTCTCGTCCAGGCCCTCGCTCGATGGACGGGCGAGACCTTGCAGCTCCTCAGCTTGAGCCACCATTCGCGCAATCCGTTGTTCCCCGATCTCGACATCAGCCGTACCGTCGGCTGGTTCTCGTCGACCTATCCGGCGCTGCTGGAGTTGGACGGCGATCCCGCCCCCGCCGCCGCCCTGCAATCGATCGCCGAGCAGCTACGCCGCCTGCCACACAAGGGCCTCAGCCATCAGATCCTGCGCTTTCTCGGGCGGGATCCACAGAGCATCCGGCAAATGCACGCCTTGCCGCAACCGTCGGTGGCGTTCACCTACCGCAAGCTGCAAGCCGCCGACGGCGAGGGTGACTCGATGTTTCGCCTGGCGCCGGAGTTCCCCGGCGAGTTCGTCGACCTGTCGGTCGCCAGACCCGCCTTGATCTACATCTTCGCCTCCCATACCCCTCGCGATGGACGGCTCGAGCTGTCTTGGAACTACAGCAACAACTGCCACCAGCGCGCCACGATCGAGCGACTCGCAACCCTCTTCGAAGACGCCGTCGGCTCACTGGTCTGAGCTGCGGCGCAGCCCACAAGAACGACCGGCCACCGGTCGTTCCGGATGCGGTCACTCCGCTTGCAGTGTCGTCGCCGGATTGATGCGCAAAGCGGAGCGCAGTGGGACGTAGATCGCGAGCAAGGTCACGATGAGAAAGAAGACGACGGTCGAGACGAGAATGAACGGATCGGACGGCACGACCCCGAAGAGGATGCTCTCGAGATACCGCCCGAGGGCCAGGGCGGCGAGGAGCCCGAGCACGAGGCCCGCCGCGACCATCTTCAAGGCCTGGCTCGACAGCAACTTCAGAATCGCGGCGGCGTTGGCCCCCAGCGCCATCCGCAGGCCGATCTCCCGCGACTGTTGCTGCACGTTGTAAGCGATGACGGCGTAGATCCCGACCACCGCCAGGATCAGCGCGATGAGGGCAAAGAGGGTCATCAAGAGGACCAGGAAGCGATCGCGAGAGCTTTGATCATCGAGCAGGCCTTGGACCGTGGCGAAGCCATGCAGCGGCAGGGACGGAGCCACTTGCTTGAGGGCCTGGCGCAACGGGCCGATGAGGTTGCCTGGCGATACGCCATCAGCCCGCGCCAAGAGATGCATGCGCGGCGGTGAAGCCGGCGCCATCTGCAGCAGAGGCACGAAGATGTGCACCGGTGTATCGAACTCCGGTGACCGTGTACGCCCCTCGTAGGCCACGTCAGCCACCATGCCCACCACCGTGTACCACGGCGCGGTCGGCCGCAGGGAGGGCACGAGAGTGCGCTCATCCTCCGGCAGGGATTCCGCACTGTCTCGCCAGCCGGCCAGGACACGCTTACCGATGGGGCTCTCGCCGGGCCAGTAGGCTTCGGCCGCCGACCGTGTGACCACCATGACCTTGAGCGCGCCGTCGATATCCTGAGATTCGAAACCGCGACCTTCGAGCAGCGTGGCACCCAATGTCTCGAAGTAGCCCGGAGTGACGGCATGGTAGGGCAGCAAGAGCGTATCTTCGCTCGGGTCGGGCCGAACGCGCTCCTCGATGGTGAAATAGCGCCCCATCAGCTCGCTGGTGGGGGCACCACCAGGACTGCTGAGGGCGAACGAATCGATGCCCGAGACCGAGGCCAGCTCATCGAGAAACCGCCGCGCCAGCAGCCAGCGATCCGTCTCCTCGACATAGCTGTGGCCGAGCAGGTCCATTTGCATCGTCAGCAACCTGTCGGGCGCGAAGCCCAACTCGCTGCTGGTGAGCTTCTGAAAGCTCTTGGTGACGAGACCGGCGCCGATCACCAGGACCACGGCGAGCGCCACTTCGGCGATGATCAGCACCTTGCGCAGCCGGCCGTGGCCAGCGCCGACTCCGCCGCGACCGCTCTCCTTCAACGTACTGGCGAGGTTGATGCGGAAGGAGAAGAAGACCGGCGCCAGGCCGAAACCCAAACCACAGAGGAGAGCGACGAAAATCGTCGCGAGCACCACCGTCGCATCGAGGCGGATCTCGACGAAGCTGTGCAGCTGCAAAGCGCCTAGCTCCGCTAGGGCCCGGGTGCCGAAGGTGGCCAGCAGCAGTCCGATCAACGAGCCGGTCAACGCCAACAGGATGCTCTCGCACAAGAACTGCTGCACCAACCGCCGCCGCGGAGCGCCCAAGGCCGTCCGCACGGCCACGTCGCGCTCTCGTCGGAGGGCCCGCGCCAACATCAGGTTGGCGATATTCGTGCAGATGATCAAAAGCACCAGGAGGGACGAGGCCTGCAGGGTCCATAACGGGGCTCGCAGACTGCCGAACCAGGATTCGGTCAGGTCGGTCACCGAGGCGCCGTGGCTGGTGTTCGAATCGGGCCATTCTTGCTGCAAGGCCAGACCGATCGACTCGATCGACTGGTGGGCCTGCTCCAGGGAAACGCCGGGCGCGAGCCGGCCGATCGCGCTGAGCCAACGTAGCCCACGGTCTTCGATGTAGTACTGATTGTAGATCTCTGCCCCGAGCGTGATCGGCAGCCACATGTCCGCCTTGTCGGTGACGCCGCGAAACCACACCGGCAGGACCCCCACCAGCTCGTAGGTCTCGTCGTTGAGCTGCACCGTCTTGCCCAGGATCGCGGGATCTTTGCCGAAACCGCGCTCCCAAAAGGAGTGACTCAGAACCGCGACTCGCCGCGGCGCCCCGCGGGCCGCCTCGTCCTCGGTGAATGTCCGGCCGAGGATCGGCGCCACCCCCAGGGTGGCGAAGAAGTTGGCCGAGACCATCTCAGCGAGAACGCTCTGCGGGGTGCCATCGGCGGACAGGTTGAGCGCTCGCGGGACGGTGTGCACCGCAAGTTCGGTGAAGACGTTGTTGCGCTCCCGCAGATCCGTGAAGTCCAGATAGCTCAAAGGAAAGCCCTGGTTGGGCAAAGTGCCGTACACCCGGGTCAGCCGCTCCGGTTGCTCGAACGGCAAAGGACTCAAGAGCAGTCCCTTGACGACACTGAAGACGGCGCTGGTCGCACCGATGCCCAGGGCAAGAATGATGAGCACGGCGGCGACGAAGCCGGGAGCCCTGCCGAGGCTTCTGAAGGCGTAGCGCAGATCTTCCAAGAACGATTCCATCTCGGCCACCTCCAGTGTTGGTCTCGGAAGCGATTTGATTCTACTGCAACGCTGGACTAATTTACCCTGCTCGGTCGAGCGGACAAAACCAAGCGGATCGAATCCTGCCGGTGCCCAGGGCCTTTCCTTCCGTCTGTCGGACGCGATTTTCGGCAACCGGCATCGCGCGATCCGACACGAATGCTAGGCGTATTCCTCGTTGCGGATGATCCCGTGACGCAGGGCGTTCCACTCCCAGCGTAGGGCTGGCGAACGCGGGTTGGCGACCGGCGCCAACCGATGCCCCAGGTGACTGGCGATCCACCCCCGCAGCCAATCGTTCAGCACCAGATCGATGCACAGAGTCACACGCTCGCTCAGATCGGCATTGATCAGGGTGTGGATCTCGTTGGTATCGAAGTAATGCAGATAACCCGGTTCGAGGTAGAAAAGCTCGTAGTCGTCCCCGCACAGGCGATCGAGATCCGCCATGTCGTACCACACGTCGCCTTCCATTGCCGCCAGTTCCTCCACCGGTACCTCGACCTGCGCATCCTCCCGCATCAAGACGAGAAAGGCGCGCTCGCTGGTGACGATCGGGATCTGAGCCCGCACGACGTCGACCCCTTTGTCTTTGTCGTTGTGCAGCGAGTAAGCCGTTTGCGGACCGCGCCGCAACAACCGGTAGGAGGTTTTCTCGGTCTCGAAGCTCTGGAAGATCTGGCGCAAATAGGTACACTCCGCGAACGCGCCTGCGAACGGCAGATTGTTGTGATGTCCCCGATAGCGCTCGCCGAGGTCGTCCTCGTCCGGCAGGGAAATGCAGTGACCGTAGGCTCCGTGATCGAAGCCTTGGATCTTCTCTGCGATCGCCACCTCGTGGCGTAACCTTTCCAGGTCGTATGGCTCGTTGCTGCGCAAGACTTCCATTTCTCGGCCTTTCCGCTCTGCGATAGGTCGATCAGCTCGACTCCAAACACTCTTCGGGCGGCGACGGGCGAGGCTCAAACATAGGTCGCGAGCACGTCATTGACCGTCTCCTGGCGTTTCGCGATCTCGTACTGCCCGTCCCGACGGGCAATGATCGGCGGGCAGGGGCGAATGAACGGTTGCTTGAGCACGTTGCTGTAGCCGCCGACATACTCGAAAACGATGTGATCTCCCGGGGCGATGGGGCCGGGCACG
The DNA here is from genome assembly GCA_039029035.1 of Acidobacteriota bacterium. GTDB lineage: Bacteria > Acidobacteriota > Thermoanaerobaculia > Multivoradales > J023 > JAAELT01. The sequence continues at coordinate 7,982 of JBCCGX010000330.1, forward strand.
TCGCGGCACAGGTAGTCGGTCTCGATACAGGTATAGCTGACCACGTCGAAGCTCTCGCACCCTGCAACCGAGGCTTCACCGTCGGGCGAACGACGCAGAACGCGGATCGGCAAGGCGAGACTCGACTTGTGATTGACGTTGTGATTGCTGGCGTCGACCAGGGCCAGGGCCCGGCCACCGACGTGCTTGACATCATGGACCCGGCAAACAAACTCCATCGCGTCGCAAACCACCGCGGTGCCAGGCTCGAGAAACAGCGTAGGCCGGGGCGCCGCGGGCAAAGCCTCGGCCAGGGTGCCGGCCACAGCCTCGGCGATCTCGGCGCAGGTGGGCACAGGATCCTCGTGCTGACGCCGCAGGCTCTCCGGCATCTTGCCGGGCAGACCGCCGCCGAAGTTCAGGTATTCGAGCGACGTGCCGCTGAAGTAACGGCGAGCCGCCGCGAGCATGCCGCGGACGCGGCTGCGGAACGACGCGGCACTGCGCGAAGACTGGGAAAAGTGAGAGTGGAGGCCCACGACCGCAACGTTAGGCAGACGATCGAGGCGATCGTGGAGCCGCGCCATGGTCGCGTCGTTGACCACGAAGCCGAAGCGCGATGCCCCCCCTTCGACGATGTCGTAGTTGAGCCGCACGCCGATTGAGAATTGCTGCTGCGGATGCGAGTGGCAGATGGCATCGAGGTGGTCGAGCATGTACCAGGAGTCGAGGTTGACCCGGCTACCGGCGAGCAGAGCCCGCTCGAGGAAGTCTCGACTGTGCAGCGGCCCGTTGACGATGATCTCTTCGCCGCGGTGCCCGACCTGCAGGGCCATCTCGTACTCCATCTCTGAGACCACCTCGGCGTCTGCCCCGAGATCGCGCACCTGCCGGCAGATCGCCGGGGCGTAGTTGGTCTTGTAGGAATAGGCGATCTTCGGAGGAGGCGCAGGCCGAGGCGGGGGCCATTGGGGCGGAGCTCGAGGCGCTGTTCCCCGAGGCGAACTACGGAAGGAACTTCGAACTGCTCCCCCTGAAGGAGGCGCGGGTCGAGCCCGGTCTGCGCAAGGTGGTGATGCGGGCGGGTGCCCTCGTGAGCGCGGTGGTGGCGTTCGTCCTCCTCATCGCGTGCGCCAACGTGGCGAATCTGCTGCTGGCCCGCGCGGCGTCCCGGCGCCGCGAGCTCGCGGTGCGCCAGGCGATCGGCGCCACGCCTCGAAGGATCTTCCGCCAGATGGTCACCGAGAGCCTCCTGCTGGGCGGCCTCGGC
>JBCCGX010000331.1:0-9221 GCA_039029035.1 Acidobacteriota bacterium
AAGCCCGAGACGGCGATCTTCCTCGCCATCGAGGGCATCATCGAGGTCTACGAGGAGCGGCGCGAGAAAGCCAAGGCGATCCCTCATCTCGAGCGTATCGTGGAGCAAAACGGCGACAACCAGACGGTGCGCAACATCGTGCGCTTCAAGCTGAGGGATCTCTACCGGGAGACCGGCCGCTCCGACAAGGCGATCGAGCAATTGGAGCTGGTGATCGCCGAAAACAGCCGCTGAATCGGTCGATGAGCCGCTTTTCGAGGTCGCTGAGCCGATTTCGGCAAAAGTGCCTCAGAGGTTGATTTTCCGGGCTTGCGCGTTTGCGCAAGCGCTAAACGTCGGTCGTTTTGGCCTTGCGCGTTCGCGCAGAGGGCGAACGTCGGTCGTTTTGTCTTTGCGCGTTCGCGCAGGCGCTCGACGGCGGTCGTTTCATCTTTGCGCGTTCGCGCCGAGGTCGAACGGCGGTTGTTTTGTCTTTGCTCGAACGCGCCGAAGCCGAACGTCGGTTGTTTCGCCTTTTTTCGATCGCGCAAGCGCCGAGCAACGGTCGTTTCGCCCTTTTTTGATCGCGCAAGCGCCGAACGTCGGTCGTTTCGCCTTCTTTCGATCGCGCAAACGTCCAACGGGGGCTGTTCGGGTCTTCCGGCATCGCGCAAGAGGGGAACGACCCTTGTTCCGGCCTGGCTCCTTCGCGCCGCAGCGAGCGAATAGTCGCCGGGCTCGACCAGCGCCACGGGCAAAGCCGTGAGCTACCGGGTGGTGCGCGCTACGTCGTCATCGACTTGAGCTGGCGGTTGGCGACGGCGAGCATCGACAGGTTGGGGTTGGCGACGCTCTGCAGCTCGGCCAGGAGGTGTTCGGTCTGGGAGACCAGGGAGCGGCGGCCTTCGGCCCAGCGGTCGATGGCGGTCTCGTCGATCTCGTCGTCGCTCGCTGCCGCGGCCTCGATGACCCGGCGGGTCAGATCGCTCTGGTGGCCGTAGAGGTCGTCGATGATGGCGGTGATGGCGAGCTTGTCCCAGGCGGAGTCGCTCGGCAGGTGGCTGGCGGCGCGCCGCAACCAGTCGAAGCCGAGGCGCGCACCGACGGCGAAGTAGATGGCGCCAACGTCGGCGACGCCGACGTCGTCGCCGGCGCCGCGGGCGATGCGGGCGATGTCGCAGCCGGTGGCGAGGACCGGTAATTGGGCGATGTGGGTGGCCAGGTCTTCCGGCGCGCCTTCTTCGAGGCTCGCGGCGGCGCGCTCGGCGACCAGCTTCTTGTCGGCCTCCGACAGTAGCTCTTCGAGACCCTCGGCGACCTCGCGGACGCCGGGTGCATAGCGCTCGATCTGGCCGCGGATGTCGAGTGGCTTGGCTTCTTCGCGCAGGAACCACACCGCACCGCGCTCGATCAAGCGACCGCATTCGGCCAGCATGGTGGCCTGCAAGGCGGCCGGCATCTGGTTGTCGAGGCTCTCGATCCGACGCCACAGATCGCGCATACCGAAGATCTCGCGACTGATGACGTAGGCGCGGGCGATATCGGCCGCCACCATGCCGGTGCGCTCGCGCACCTCGTGCAGGAAGGCGACGCCGACCCGGTTGACGATGCTGTTGGTGACCGCCGTGGCAATGATCTCGCGCCGCAAGCGATGCTGGCCGATCGCTTCGGGGAACCGCTCCTGCAGCGGCTGCGGGAAGTAGAGTCTGAGCTCGTCTTCCATGTAGACGTCTTCCGGCAGGTCGGAGGCCAGGAGCTCGTCGTAGAGCTCCATCTTGGCGTAGGAGAGGAGCACCGAGATCTCCGGCCGGGTGAAGCCCTGGCCGCGCTGCATGCGCTCGGCGAGGGTCTCGTCGTCGGGCAGGAACTCGATCTTGCGGTCGAGCCGCCCGGAGCGCTCGAGGGCGCGGATGAAGCGACCGGTCCGGTCCAGCAGACGGGCGCCCAGGCGATGGGTGACGGTGATCGCCTGGGTCTGTAGGTAGTTGTCGCGCAGCACCAGCTGGGCCACTTCGTCGGTCATCTGGCGCAGCAGCTCATCGCGCTGCTTGCGGGTCATGTCGCCTGACGCTTCGACCCCGCTGAGCAGGATCTTGATATTGACCTCGTGATCCGAGCAGTCGACGCCGGCCGAGTTGTCGATCGAGTCGGTGTTGAGGCGTCCCCCGAGGTGGCCGTACTCGATGCGGGCGCGCTGGGTGACGCCGAGATTCGCACCCTCGCCGATCACCCGGGCGCGGACGTCACGGGCGTCGACCCGCAGGGGGTCATTGGCGCGGTCGCCCACCGTTTCGTTGGCCTCGTCGCCGGCCTTGACGTAGGTGCCGATGCCGCCGAACCACAAGAGCTCAATCTCGGCGGTGAGCATCTGGCGGATCAGGGCGTTGGGGGTCGTGCGTTCGTCTTCGATGCCGAACAGCTGGCGGATCTCGGGGGTGACGGCGATCGACTTCGCCGAGCGCTCGTAGATGCCACCGCCGGCAGAGATCAGGCTACGGTCGTAGTCAGTCCAGCTCGAGCGCGGCAGCTCGAAGAGGCGCTTGCGCTCGGCCCAGGAGGTCTCGGGATCAGGATCCGGGTCGACGAACACGTGCAGGTGGTTGAAGGCGCCGAGCAAGCGGATGTGGCGCGATAGCAGCATGCCGTTGCCGAACACGTCGCCCGACATGTCACCGACGCCGACGACGGTGACATCCTGGGTCTGGATGTCCTTGCCGAGCTCGCGGAAGTGGCGTTTGACCGACTCCCAGGCGCCACGAGCGGTGATGCCCATCTTCTTGTGGTCATAGCCCGCCGAGCCGCCGGAAGCGAAAGCGTCGCCGAGCCAGAACTGGCGCTCTTCGGAGATGCTGTTGGCGATGTCGGAGAAGGTGGCCGTGCCCTTGTCGGCGGCGACCACCAGGTAGGGGTCTTCGCCGTCCAGGCACACCAGATCGCGTGGCGCCACGATCTCACCGTCCACCAGGTTGTCGGTCAGGTCGAGGATGCCGCGCATCATGGTTTTGTAACACTCGATGCCTTCGGCCAGCCACGCTTCGCGGCCGCCTTCGGTCGGCGGCTGCTTGACCACGAAGCCACCCTTCGAGCCCACGGGGACGATGACCGCGTTCTTGACCATCTGGGCCTTCATCAGCCCGAGGATCTCGGTGCGGAAGTCTTCCCGCCGATCCGACCAGCGGATGCCGCCACGCGCCACCAGGCCGCCGCGCAGGTGGACCGCCTCGAGGCGCGGGCTGTAGACGAAGATCTCGCACATCGGCCGCGGCCGCGGCAGCTCGTTGATCTTCTGCGAGGCGAGCTTGAAGGAGATGTAGGCCTTGCGCTGGCCGTCGCCGCCGGGGCGAAAGAAATTGGTCCGCAGGATGGCCTGGATCAGGTTGGTGAAGCGGCGGATGATGCGATCTTCGTCGAGCTGCGAAACCTGTTCCAGGCGCTGCTCGATCTCTGCCGTGAGCGCCGCCTCGCTCGGTCCCTCAGCGGCGCCGGCAGGATCGAACCGGCGCCGGAAGAGGACCAACAGGAGGCGCGCGATCTCGGAGTTCTTCGCCAGAGTGCGCTCCATGTAAGTCTGGGAGAAGGGGATCCGGGCCTGCAGCAGATACTTGCACAGGGCTCGCAGGATGGTGACGTCGGCGGCCGGCAGGCCGGCCGAGAGCACCATGCGATTGAAGCCGTCGTTCTCCATCTCGCCGTCCCAGATCTGACGGAAGGCGTCGTGGAAAATCTCGCGGATCGCGCCCAGCTCGACCCGCTTGCCGTCCTCGACTTGCATCGAGAAATCGCGGATCCAAACCGCTCGCGGCGACGCCGAGGCCTCGGTGTCGGCCGGCCGGATCTCGTAAGGGATCTCGTCGATCACTTTGAGACCCATGTTCTCGAGCATCGGCAGGACTTCTGACAGCGGCACGCGCGCGCCGGTCAGGTAGATCTTGAGCCGCAGGTCGGTCTCGTCGGCCTCGATCGGCCGGTACAGATTGAGCGCCAGACCGGAGTCCAGCGCCTGCTCGATCTTGGCGATGTCGGCCACTGCAGTCTGGGCATTGAAATGGTCCTGGTAGCTGGCCGAGAAGGCCTCGCCGAAGCGGTGCAGGCAGGCGATGCCCTGCTCTTCGCCTCGCGCGTCGATCAGGGTCTCTTGCAACCGGTCGCTCCACGAGCGCGACGCCTCCGCCATCTTGAGCTCCAGCGCCTCGCCATCGACCTCGGGAATGTTGCCGGGTGTGGTCTGGACAATGACGTGCAGCCGGGCGAGTTTGGAGTCGGTGAGGTGGGTGTAGTAGTCGCTCACCTCGCCTTCGTAGGCGTCGGCGAGGATCCGCTGCAGCTTGAGACGCAGTTGGGTGTCGAATCGATCGCGGGGCACGTAGACCAGGCACGAGACGTAGCGTTCGAAGGCATCGCGCCGGGGGAAGAAGGCGAGGCGCTGGCGCTCCTGCAGGTGCAGAATGCCCATGGCGATCTCGAACAGCTCTTCCTCGGTGATCTGGAAGAGCTCGTCGCGCGAATACGTGTCGAGGATGTGCACCAAGGCCTTGCCGCCGTGGCCATCGAGGGGGACCTTGGAGCGCTCGAGGATCTGCGCGACTTTGCGTCGTAGCACCGGGATCTCGCTCGGCCGGGCGGCGTAGGCGACCGAGGTGAACAGGCCGACGAAGAGTCGATGGCCGACGACGTTGCCGGCCTCGTCGATCGTCTTGGCGGAAACCGCATCGAGGTGGACCGGGCGGTGGACGGTGGCCCGTCGCCCGGCCTTGGAGACCACCAGCAGCTCCGGCCGACGCAGGAAGCTACGCACCCGCTCGGGCATCGGACCCAGGCTGCGGGTTTGGGCAAAGATAGTGGTCTCGTCGTCGCGCAAGATACCGAGGCCGCTGTCGGCGATCACCCGTGCCACGGCCTCTTGACCTGCACCCTCGAAAACGTACTCGCGGTAACCGAGGAAAGTGAAGTTGTTGCCGCCGAGCCACTCGAGGAACGCGGTGCCTTCAGCGACCTGATCGTCGGCCAGGGGAGGCGGCGATTGGCGGATCTCTTCGACCATTTCGGCGCAGCGCCGGCGCATCAGCGGCCAGTCGTAGACCGCCGCGGCGACGTCGGCGAGGACACCAGCGACGACTTGCCGCACTTCGGCGTGGCGTGCGGCCGGTTGCTCGCTGATTTGCAGATGCAGCAGAGCCTCGGTGAGCTTGGGCGAAGCCCCACCCTCGGCAGTCTCGCCGTCGTCGGCTGCGTCGGCGTCCACCAGGTTGGCGAACCGGCCGTTGTCGTCGCGCTGCAGATGCAGCACCGGGTAGACCACGAGATGGATCTCGGCGCCCAGGCCTTGCAAGGCGGCGGTCACCGAGTCGACCAGGAAGGGCATGTCGTCGATGACGATCTCGACGATCGTGTGGGCTGACTTCCAGCCGTGGCTGTCGTGCCGCGGGTTGTAGATCCGCGCTTTGGCTTCCTTGGGCTGGCGCTCGCGGGCCAGGCTCAGCAGCGTCAAGGCTGCGCCGTAAAGATTCTCCGGCTCCTCGCCGAGAACGTCGTCCGGCGGTACATGGGCGTAGAAGAGGCGAACGAAATGATCGGCCCTGGCGGCGCGCTCCCCATCGAGGCGGGTATGGACTCGTTCCAGGACCTGATCGATCAGTTCGGACTTGAGCTGCTCTTTCGAAAATGCCACGGCGACTCCTCGCAGCCAGCGGCCCGGAGGGCCGACGAGCCCAGATTCATGGAGATTCGGAAGCGGATCCGTGGCCCTACTTTACTGGAGTCGCCGGAGGAGAGGCTAAAGATTCGGGCATAGGCTCGCCGAGCCCGGGATTCAAATCCCGGGCTACGATCTCTGGCCCCGCCGGGGCCGCCTTGGAAACGGCCCGCGGCTCGCTACTCCGTCTTGACCGGATCGTCCGGCCGCTCGGGCAGCTTGCGGGGCTCGGCCTCGATGGCCTTCAGCACCTCGGCGACACCGCGCTCGAGCTGCGGGTCCCGCCCGGCGATGACCGACTTGGGATCATTCTCGACCTCGATATCGGGCTCGACGCCGCGGCCTTCGATGACGTACTCACCGTTCACGCCGTTGGTCGCAGTTTCGGGGACGAAGACCGATCCGCCGTCGATGAGTGGGCCGCGGCCGGAGATGCCGACGACACCGCCCCAGGAACGCTTGCCGATCAGCGGGCCGAGGCCGGCGGCACGGAAGCGGTAGGGGAAGATATCGCCGTCCGAGGCCGAGGTCTCGTTGAGCAGGCAGACCAGGTGGCCGTGGAAGGTGGTGTAGGGGTAGGTGCGGGCGGCCTCGTTGATGCGCCCGAAGCGGGTGCCAAGGAGCTTGGTGTCGAGCCGTTCGATGATCCACTGCGAAACGTTGCCGCCGCCGTTGGAGCGCACGTCGACGACCAGGCCTTCTTTGCGGATCTGGGGGTAGAACCACTTGATGAACTCGCGGATGCCGTCTGCCCCCATGTCGGGGATGTGGAGGTAGCCGACCCGCCCGTCAGTCATCTCGGAGACCTTTTCGCGGTTGTGGTTCACCCAGTCGAGGTAGATCAGGGGACGCTCGTCGCGGATCGGCTGGTAGGTCACCTGCCGCGCCCCGTCGGTGCTCGGGCTCGTGTTGAGGGTCAGGGTGACCGGATCGCGTTTGTGCTGCAGCAGGCGATAGGGGTTCTCGCCGGCGGTCAGGTCGACACCGTCGATCGCCAGCACGTAGTCGCCAACCGCGGCGTCGACGCCGATCTCGGTGAGCGGTGCGCGATAGATCGACTCCTCGTTGGCACCGGAGTAGATGTGGGCGATGCGGTAGCGGCCGTTCGCCTCGTCGAGCTCGAAGCGTGCTCCCGGTAGACCGACCGGAGCGCGGCTGGGGATCCCGAAATCGCCGCCTTGGATGTAGGCGTGGCCGACGTTGAGCTCGGAGATCATCTCGCTGATGATGTAGTTGAGATCCGAGCGATGGGCGACGTGCGGCAGCAGCGCCCGGTAACGGTCGCCGATGGCTCGCCAATCGTAGCCGTGCATGTTCTCGACGTAGAAGAAGTCCCGAAAGCGGCGCCATACCTCGTCGAAAATCTGCACCCATTCCTCAGCGGGTACCCGGTCGACGACCAGGCCGTGGGTCGAGACGCTGTCACCGGAGGCTTTGGGCTTGGCGTCGAGGAGGCGGAAAGAGCCGTCTTGCGCCACCAGTAGCTTCTGGCCGTCGCCTGACAGGGCGAGACCGCCGAAGCGCTCGACCAAGGTCGAGCTCTCGCGGTCCTCGAGCGAGAAGATGTGCAGATGCGCATCGCTCGGGCGGCCATAGAACGGCGCCTCGAAGGTGGCATAGAGCAAGTGCCCGTCCACCGCGGCGAGGCCGGCCATGTTGTCAGCCTCGATCGGTACCCGGGCGACGCGCTCGGCGAGGCCGTCGAAATCGATCGTGATGGGCTTGGGCTCGTCGTCTCCGCCGGCCTCGTCTTTCTCGGTGTCGCCTTGGCCTTTCTTGCCCTTCTTGCCCTTTTTGGCGTCTGCCGAGTCCTCGGCTTGGGCGTTGTCCTCGGCTTCGTCTTCGATCGTGACCTCGTCACTCTCGGGGCCGAACAGATTGTCGACGTCCTTGCGCAGAGCGAGGGCGAAGATGCCGACGTCGCGGCCACCGGCGTAGTTCCACTCAAGAGTCGAGATCTGCGGCGCGAACTGGCGCCGGCTGAGGAAGAAAAGGTAGTCACCGTGCGGCCCCCAGGCCGGCTGATACTCACTGAACAGCTCGTTGGTGACGCGCCGCAACTGACCGTCGGCAACGCTCCAGATATACAGCGAGGACAGGTCGTTGGGGTCGCCGAGATTGAACGCCAGGTGACCGCCATGGGGTGACCAGGCATAGTCTCGCACCATGCCGTACTTGTCGTCGGCGATCTCGGTCAGCGTCTTGCTGGCGATCTCCAGCACGTAGACCTTGCCGTCCTTGTCGGAGAAGGCGAGGCGCTTGCCGTCCGGCGACCATTCGGGGGCGTAGCGCATCGCCTGACCACCCTCGGTGAGCTGCTGGGGCTCGCCGCTGCCGTCCTGAGCGATCAGGTAGATTTCTTCTTCGCCGCTCCGGTCCGAGATGAAGGCGATCTGCTTGCCGTCCGGCGACCAGCGGGCCCACTTGTCGTGCGCGTTGGAGGAGCGTGTGAGGTTGCGCGTCGGCCCCTTCTTGATCGGCGCGGTGAAGATGTCACCGCGAGCGACAAAGAGCGCCCGTTCACCCTTGGGGGAGAGGGCGAAGTCTTCGATATCGCTGGCCACCGAAATCCGCGACGGTCGCCGGGCCAGGCCGTCGTCCGGCACATCGATGTGGATACGGGTCGATTGGCTGCTGCCGAGGTCGTAGACCTCGAGCTCGCCGTCGAGCTCGTAGACAATGCGCGAGCGGTTGTCGGAGCTCGGCCAGCGCACGTCCCAGACGGTGCTGCGAGTGAGCTGTGAGACCTCTTTCGCCGCCAGGTCGTAGGCGTAGAGGTTCAGCGTGCCGTCGCGGTCGGAAGCGAAGACGATCCGCTCGCCGATCCACATCGGGTCGCGCTCGGTTCGGTCGGAGTCGGCGATCTTCTCGGCGTCGTGGGTGGTCAGATCGAACAGGTAGAGGTCTTGCGCCCAGCCGCCCTCATAGCGTTTCCAGGAGCGAAAATCGCGGAAGAGCGGCGAGTAGACCATGCGATCACCGGCGGGAGAGAAGTCGCCGGCACCGGACGTGGGCATCGGCAAGCGGGTCGGTAGACCTCCCTCGGGGCTCACCGTGTAGAGGTTGGTCTCCGCCGCACCGCCGGCATCGCGTAGGCTGCGGAAGAGCACCGCCTTGCCGTCGGGAGTCCAGCCGTAGACCTGGTGGTCGTAGCCATGGCGCGGCGCCAGCGGGCCGCTGGCCGGATAGTAGGTCAGCTGCTGCGGTATGCCGCCGCGCGCGCTCACCACATAGACCTGCTCATCCCCGTCGTACTGGCCGGTGAACGCGATCCACTCGCCATCGGGCGAGAACTTGGGGAAGAGCTCCTGGCCGGGATGGGCGGTGAGCCGGGTGGCGAGACCGCCCGAGGTCGAAGCGGTCCAGATGTCGCCGGCATAGCAGAAGGCGACACGGTCGCCGGCGATGTCTGGAAAACGCAATAGCTTGGTTTGGGCGTCGGTGCTCGAGGCCAAGAGGAAGGCGACGAGGGTGAGCGCCGACCTCGTGACGCGGAGGGACCTGGAAAGCATGCTCTGGCTCCTGTACGGGGATTGGCGAGGCGAAGAGA
>JBCCGX010000332.1:0-9214 GCA_039029035.1 Acidobacteriota bacterium
ACCACGATCGGACGCTGCTCGGCGGTGATCGTCTCGTCGGTCTCGTCGATGCGAAAGCTCATGCGGTCGAGCTCGTGTAGCAGATCGTTGGGAAACTCCATGTCGGCCTTGTCGATCTCGTCGATCAGCAGGACGACCCGCTCGCCGGAGCGAAACGACTGGCCGAGAGGGCCAAGCTTGATGTACTGCGCGATATCTTGCACGTCCTGTCCGCCGAAGCGGGCGTCGTTCAGGCGTTGCACCGTGTCGTAAACATAGAGCCCGTCGCGGGCTTTGCTGGTCGATTTGACGTTCCACGACAAGAGCTGGAGCGCGAGGCCCTCGGCGATCGCCTCGGCGAGCATGGTCTTGCCGGTGCCCGGCTCGCCTTTGATCAGGAGCGGCTTCTCGAGAGCGACGGCGACGTTGACCGCATCACGCAGCTCGGGTGAGGCGAGGTAGGTATCCGTACCAGTGAATTGTTGAAATGGCATTGAGTCCTCCGTCGGCTGATCTTAGCTCACCCCTTGGGGCCTGAGGATGACGGGAGCCATAACAAGAACAACAGCTGATAGGGTTGTGCGCAATCGGTCGCGGAGGAGAGACAGATGCCATTTTGGTTCGACCCGCGTGATGTCGCGCTATCGCATCAGAAGGCACAGGAAGAACGGATCGCCTGATGAGCTGCTTTCGGCCCAACCCCGCTATTCTGGCAGCGGTCGCCTGGCTGGTCCTCGGCCTGACCGTGGCACCTGCCGCGGCGGACGATCGGGCCCCGGTGCTGTTGCGCCGCCAGCCGCTTCTGACCCCGATCGAAGCGGCTGGCACCGGCTTGGCGCCCGAAGCCGAGGTACGGGTCGAGATCGACGCCCGCGGCCGGGTGGTCAAGGCCGATGTACTGAACCTTTCTCCGACCGGTGACTACGACGAGGTCTTTCGCCAGGCCACCCTCGACAACCTGGCGCACTGGCGCTACGCACCGGCGATCCGCGACGGTCGAGCCAGCCCGACCACCCTCGAGTGGACGGTCAAGTTCCAGGCCCGGGAAAGTCTCGAGCACCGGAGCGTGCTCGATTCCTGGCGCATGCTCTTCGCCGGCAGCGGCCTGAGCGCCGAGTCACGCCGCGCCGACATCCTCGCTTTGCCCGTGGAGCAGCGGACCCGGCTGCTGAAGCAGCAGGCGGACGTGGCCGAGAAATTCCTCGACCGGCAGCACCGACGACGCTTCGACTCACCCCGCTTCGTGGTGGTGAGCGATGGAGAGGAACCCAGGACCGCCGAGATCACGGCCGGTAATCTGGAGGTGATCTTCAACATCCTCCACCGTCTCTTCCAGCCGGAGATCGAACCCCAGCCCGAGCCCTACAAGATCGTCGTCTACCTCTATGCCAGCAAGACTTCGTTCGACAACCTCAAGTCGGAGCTGGCGGTCTATGAGTGGTCCAGTGGCTTCTACAGCCCGGCAGGCCTGTTCGCTTTCCATCTCGAGATGCCTTCGGTCGAGAGCCTTATGGGCATCATGCTGCACGAAGCCACCCACGCCTATGTCGACCGCCACCTGGTGGAGCCGGGCTTCTATCTACCCCGCTGGCTCGGGGAGGGTCTCGCTGTTTATCTCGGCAACTCGGAGATCCGCAAGGGGGAGCTGATCCCGGGCCGTACCGCGCGGGACAAATTCGTCCTCCTGCGCGGCTACGGCGCGGTGCGCGCCCGATCCCTCGCCCGCTTCAGCTTCGAGGAGGTGAAGCAGAAGATCCGCAGCGGCAAGGGATTGACGGTCGAGCAGCTGATGACCGCCGGCAGCCACACCTTCTACGGCGACCAGCGCTCCCTCTACTATCCCTCGGCCTGGCTACTCGTCCACTTTCTCCGCCACGGCGAGGCGCAATGGGCCGAAAAAGAATTCCGCGCTTTCATGCTCTATGCCGCCGAAGGCTATCCGGCGGCCGAGGCCATGCGGGCGGTCTACGGTGTGACACCGGCCGATCTCGAAGAACGCTTCAAGCGCTACGTACAGAAAGAGTTTTGACGCGGTCGCTCAGTCTTTGGACGGCCGGGTCGTCGGAGCCGACGCGCCAGCGAGCAGAGCGCTGATGCTCTGCCAGAGGGCCTTGTCGTCCAGCACGTAGAACATGCCGCCGCGGCCGTTCTGGCTACTCGAGCATTTCTGTTTGGCGTAGCTGTAGCCGGGGGCAAGCGCTCCCTGCTGGTTCATGTCGCCGAAGATCGAGAGGGTGTCTCCCGGGCTGGTGGAGACACCGAACTTGGCGTGGTTGTAGTTGCGGCCCAGACCGCCTTCGAGGCCGAGGCTGATCTTGCCCCAGGTGCCGGTGGTGGCGATCTCGACGGTGCCGGAAGCACCCAAGCTGTCGTCCCAACAGGTGAGCAGCTCGGAGCCCTTCTCCATCGAGTAGATTTTCGGTCTCGCCCACCAGCTGGCCACCCGCAGGTCGACGCCGCCCAGCTTGGCCGAGACCAGCTGCCACGGCGGTACAGCGAGCCTCGAAGGCTTCGAGATCAGCCGCGCTCCGCTCGACAACGGCGCGAGGGTACAAGCGGTCGAGTGGCTTTTGATGCCCAGCTTGCCCACCAGAGCCTGGACATCTGCCGGGCCACCGTTGCGCACCGCTTGCAGCTTGTCCGGCGCGGTAACGACGCTGGCGTTGCCCATGGCCGCCAAAACCTGCAGCAGGTCGTCGTGGGTGAGCTTCAACGAGAAGAAATGCTGGCTGACCTCGATGTCGTCGTCGCTCACGAAGCCGAGGGTGTTGCCGTCGGTCTTTCGCGGATGCTGGCGGCTGCCCGAAGCGGGCCAGGAGGGTGTGCTGACCTGCAGCACCAGGCCCTCCCCAGCCTCGTTCCACGCCACCATACCCTTGGAATGGCCCCAGGGTGAGTCGCCGTTGTCCCGCGGGTCGCCGTAGAACTGGTCATTCCACACGACGTAGAAGAAATCACCGTCGTACACCTGGCCGAAGGTGGCTCCCACCGGATCGTCGAGCGACGTGCCGAGGATGCCTTGGCCATACTGCAGCGTCGGCTCCGCTTGGCTGGCAAAGAGAAAGTGCTGGCTGAACTTCTTGCCGTTGGACTCGTAGTCGGGCCGCTTCCAGCCGGCGACATCGAACAGACCGTTCAGGCCGGAGGGCTTCGGATCGCCGGGCTCCTCGGCGGAGTTCAGCTTGAAGACGAACCACCAGTCGACGGGCTTACCGGAGCTCAGGAGTGGCTGGGGCGCGGTTCGAGGCATTACTCGTCTCCTCCTTCTGCAGACTCGGGAGCAGGGATGTCCCATTCGATCGGCGGCAATTGGACCTCTTCTGGCAAGCCTGAAAGATCGCCGGTCCGGATGAATTGGGCCAACTGGTCGCGAAAGCCGTCGGCTTCGTTCAAGGCTTCTCGCAGCGCCCCATGGGTTCCTCCCTTGACCACCACCAGCTTGCCGCGCTTGAAGAAGGGAGCCAGCTCCTGGGCGTTTTCGAGCGGCGTCGAGGTGTCCCAGTTGCCATGAATCAAAGCGCTCGGGATGTCGGTCTCGAAGTTCTGTCGGAAGTCTTCGCCGAGGTCACTGCCCCAGGCCGGGCAGGACGCACGATAGAACCAGCCGAGGGGCCCGATGACCTCGACGGCGGGATCCGCCAGCAGCTTCTCTAACCGCGCCTGACTGATGCCGGAGCCACAATCGAGCATGAAGAAGCTCGCCGTCGGGAACCCGCTACCCTCGTTGAGGGCGCGCCGGGCCGGCTGGCTGAAGTCTCCAGCAAGGAGCTCCAAGAGCTCCCCTGGCCATCGCGGCAAGCGACGCCGTGATCCGGCGCTGCCGGTGTAGCCGCGCGCCATGCCGCGGACATCGGAGGCGTCGAAACGCACCTTCCGCGGCTCACCGGTCTCGGGATGATCCACCGTCAGCATCAACGGCTCCTTCTCGAGGCGAGCGATCAACCCACGAAAGGCCTCCACCAGACCTTCCTCGGGCAGGTGAGGCGCCAGCTCGGCCGATGCTTCGGCCGCCTCGGCCATGCGCTCGATCGCCGCGAAGGTCTCGCTCGGCATGTCGTAGGTGTGGTCGGGACCCTCCAGGCCGGTGAGCACGGCACGAGCGACGGTCTCCGGGTAGTACCGCATCACCGCCATCGACCAATGGGAGCCGAAGCTGCCACCCCACAAGATGATCTGCTCATAGCCCAGAGCCTGGCGGATGTCGTTCACGTCGGCCGCGGCTTCGATCACCGTAAACCCTTTCAGATCGAGGCCCGCCGCGTCCCAGAAAGCTCGGCATTGCTCCGATGCCTGGCGCATCGCGGCGAAACGCATGGCTTCGGTCACCTCGGCGTCGGGCTCCGACTCGGGGGGTGCCTCGCAGGCGGTGTTCGGCTTCGACGAGCCGATACCGCGCTGACCGACCACCACGACATCGGCCAGCTCGGTCAACGGCCGCAATCGCGAGTCATAGTAGCGGGACGACTCCAGCGAGCCTTCCAGGCCCGGCCAGCCCGGCCCGCCGTGCAGAACGAAGATCGGTGGCATGTCACGGGCTACGCCTTCCGCGGCCGGAAAACGGTAGACCTCGACGCTGATCGTCTGGCTCGTCGATTGTGTGCGGCGGGTCGGCACGTAGATCACACCGCGCTCCGCCTCCAGCCAACCTCCGTCCTCGAAGGCGATCCGCTCCGGGTGGAGAAACAAGCTGCCGGCAGCCGGGCGACCGAACGGCGGATCATCCGCTGTCGCGGCTGCCGGCAGCAAGGAGGCAGTACCGAGGAGCGCTGCCATCACACCAAGAGTCCATCTTCGCTGCATGATTCACCTCAGTTGTTCAAAGCCTTGGTTCTCGCTTCAGTTCTGCAGCGCCTCGTAGCGGCTGCGGGCTGCCTGGGCGGCGGCTTGATCGCCCAGCTTGGCGTGGCAGGCGTAGAGATAGTAGTAGGCGATGGCCTGGCTGTCGTCGAGCGCCACGCAGCTTTCGAGGGCCTGCACCGCTTCCTCGCAGCGACCTAGCTTCTCGAGGGCCAGGCCGCGGTAGAGGAAGGATTGAGTTCTCTGTGAGTTGAGCTCGGTACTGCGACCGAGGGCGGATTCGACCGTCGACCAATCCTCAAGCTTATAAGCGGCTAGACCGAGGTTGTACCAGACCGCTTCGAGCTCGGGAAACTCGGCGGCAGCGCGACGCAGGAGATCGATCGCACCGGCAGCGTCGCCCGATGTCAGCCTTTGGGTACCCTCTTCCAGCAGAGCATTCGGGTCGGTCTCCTCCTTCCAGCTGACATCGAGGGCGGCGGCATGACGCTTTCGCTCGTCTTCGCTGGCGTAGAGATGCAGCACCGCGGCCTGCAGGGAGGCGTCATCCGGCGCTTCGCTCAAGAGGCGACGAAAGAGCTGCTCCGCTTCCGCGTCTTGCCCCAGATCGCGCAGATCCCAGGCGATCTGCTCCAAGGCCCCGTGTAGGTCCGACGCGTCGACTTCCGCCCCGTCGGCGCGCACCGCAGTGGCCAGGGTCTCGGTCTGTCGCAGCACCTCTTGGTAACGCCCCAGCTTGCCCAGAATGCGCAGGTAGGAGAGATGCAGATAGCCGCCCGGATCCTGCCCAGCTCTCGGTGCCAGGAGGTCGGCGGCATCTTGCCAGCGCTCGAGATCACGATAGAGGCCGACCAAGGGCAAGAGGAGATCCTCGGCTCGAGTCTCTCGCCACAGGCGCTCCAGGGTGACCGCCGCCGCCTCGGGGCGACCGGCTCGCCGCTCCAGGGCGGCGCGGATGCGCAGCAGGCGTGGATCGACGCCCTCCACACCATCCACCTGCCGCGCGACGTTGCCGAGAATCGCCAGCTGCTCGACTTCCCCGGCTTCAGGGTCGCGGATCAGATACTCGAGAACCCCGGGTTGGAGCTCGTACTCCGGATCCGCCAGCCGCTCGGTGAGTCGCTCGACGAATTGACGGTGGCGAGCCGCCTCGGGGGCGGATCTCCGGTAGTAGCGCAGTAGCTCGTAGATCGGCGAGATGTCCCGCGGGCAGGCTTCGAGGGCGGCTTGCAGCTTCTGCAGCTCCACCGCTTCGTCGCCGCCCATTCTGGCGATCCGCGCGCCGCGCATCATGGCGACGCAATCTTCGGGAGGCAGGCTCGATCCTGAGCTCGCTCCGACGGCGGCCGAAACCAGCCAGGAAGCCAGACACGAGAGCCCGAGCGCCGGGTACCGCCAGTTGCCCACGAGCGTCATCTTCTCAGATATCTCGCACCACAGCCATCATCTCGAGGCACAGCCACCGCCCGCCGATCTGATAGCGTTCTTCTGTCATGTCAGATCCAAAAGCGTCAGAGATTCCATCGTTAGACACTCCATCGCCGGGCGCCCAGGAGCCGGAAAACCACGCGACCGTTACTCGCATCCTCAAGGGGGAGGCCTACAGCCCAGAGGTGGTCGAAGAAATTCTGCCGATCGTCTATGACGAGCTGCGCCGGCAGGCCGCCCGATTCTTGAGAAAAGAACGTGGGGGCCACTCCCTGGCCGGCACCGAGCTGGTGCACGAAGCTTACCTGCGCCTCTTCGCCGGCGAGCAGCCACGCTACAACGACCGGCGCCACTTCTTTGCCACTGCTGCGATCGCCATGCGGCGCATCCTGGTCGAACACGCGCGGCGCAAACAAGCCGACCGGCGCATTCCGCCGGAAGCGGTCGTACCCCTCGACAAGGCACCTGAGCCTTCGATGTCGGCCGATGTCGACATCCTCGCTCTCGATCAGGCGCTCACCGCCCTGGCCGAGTTCGAGCCCAGGATGGCTCAAGTGGTCGAGCTGCGTTATTTCGGTGGCCTGACAGAAGCCGAAGTGGCGGAGGTGCTCGAAGTCTCCCGACCGACAGTGACTCGCGCCTGGCAGACCGCCAGAGTGTGGCTGCGGAGAGAGATGAAGCGGTGAGCCACGGGCAGCGCGAGCTGCGCATCGTCGAGCTCCTGGGCGACGCGCTCGAGCGGCAAGGCGAAGCCCGCCGCAAGTTTCTCGACCGCGAGTGCGCTGACGATGCCGAGCTCCGGCAAGAGCTGGAGACACTGCTGGCTGAGGAGACCGAGGCCACCGGCGAGTTCCTCGAGACGCCGCCGTTCGAACGCACCGGGCCGACGAGTACGTCCGAGACCACCACCGTCCTGCCGATCGATTCCGAGCCCACCAGGCCACTGGCCCTCGGCCCCTTTCGAGTCGTCGAGACACTCGGCCAGGGCAGCATGGGGACCGTTTATCTGGGCGAGCAGGAAGAACCGGTGCGCCGGCAGGTCGCGCTGAAGGTCGCCGACGCCATCCACGATCGACGCCGACGCCGACGCTTCGCCGCCGAGTGCCAGGCCTTGGCTCGCCTGGCGCACCCCAACATTGCCGCTCTCTATGCGGTCGACCGCACGGCCCAGGGCCATCCCTACGTGGCCATGGAGTTGCTCGACGAAGCCGACATCATCGCTTGGTGCGACAAGCACACGATCGATCTCGAAGGCCGGCTCGAGCTCTTTCGCGGAGTCTGTGCCGGCATCGGGCACGCGCACGAAAAAGGCATCCTGCATCGCGATCTCAAGCCGTCCAACATCCTGGTGACCGAGGTCGACCAAAAGCCAGTGGCCAAGGTGATCGATTTTGGCATCGCGCGCGCACTCGACGAGCCGCTGCTCGCCGGCACCCGTATGACCCTGGATCATCAGATCATCGGCTCGCCAGCTTATATGAGTCCCGAAGCGGCCTCCTTCGACGCCCGCGATCTAGACACCCGCAGTGACGTCTACTCCCTGGGCTTGGTGCTGTACGAGCTGCTCGTCGGTGCGTTGCCGTTCGATCTCGAACGCCAGACCCTGGCCAGTCACCTGCGGCGCCTGGCGGAAGAAGATCTACCCTCGCCCAGTGCCCGTTTCGCCGGCCTCGAAGCCGACCAGCGGCGGCAGATCGCCGACCGCCGTGGCCTTGCCAAAGACGCCTTGACCCGCCGCTTGCGCGGTGATCTCGATGCCATCATCGCCAAGGCGACGGCCCGCGAGCGCGAGGACCGTTACGGCTCGCCGGCCGAGCTCGCTGCGGACCTGGCCCGCCATGCCGACAACAAGCCAATCACGGCACAGCCGCACAGCACCTGGTACCGCATCGGTAAATTCACCCGGCGGCATCGCACCGGGGTTGCGGCGGTCGCGCTGGCGACCGTTGCCCTCATCGGCGGCTTCGTCGCCACCTCGCTCGCCCTGGTGCGTGCTCGCCAGGCCGAATCCGAGGCGCTGGTGCAGCGCCAGCAAGCGCGCCTCGAAGCCCAGACGTCGCGCCGCGTGATCGACTTTCTCCTCGGCATGTTCCAGGTCGCCGATCCGCGCTACGGCGACGGTGACAATTTGACGGCCCGAGAGATCCTCGATGAAGGCGCTGACCGCATCCAGCGCGGTCTCGAGACCGAGCCGCAAGTCCAGGCCACCTTGAAAGAGGCGATCGGTCAGGTCTACGCCAGTGTCGGCCTCTACGATCAGGCCGAGCCCCTGCTCGAGGAAGCGCTGCGTGCGCGGCAGCAGCAGCTGGCCGAAAACGACCCAGGACTCGGCACCAGCTTGCACGAGCTGGCCAAGCTCTATGTCCACCAGGCCCGATTCGACGACGCCGAGCCCCTGGTCCGGCGCGCGCTGGCCCTCCGTCGGCAGCGATCAACCGAGTCGGTCGAAGTCGCCGACACCCTGGTGACCCTGGGCCGGCTGTTGTTCCTCACCAGCCGGCTCGACGAGTCGGCGTCACGCCTCGACGAGGCTCTGGCCATCTACCGTCGCCAGCTCGGCGGTGAGCATCGCAAGGTCGGCGAGACGCTGGAGCTCTACGGCTCGCTGCTGGTCTATCGGCAGCAGCCGGAGAGCGCTCGCTTCGTGCTGAGCGAGTCGCTGGCCATGATGACCCGGCTGCTCGATGCCGAGCACCCGCGGGTGGCGGAGGTACGCAGCTCCCTGGCCTGGGCGCTCACCAAGGCAGGCAAGCCGGCCGACGCCGAGGTTGAGCTCCGCGAGTCTTTGGCCACCCTCGACCGTCAGCAGGTCGACTATCCCAGCCTGCGCTATAAGCACCTCATTTTGCTGACCGATGCGCTGATCGAGCAGGAAAAAATCGACCAAGGCGCTCGTCTCGCCGGGCAAGCGGTCGATCTAGCTCGCCGCACCTTTCCCGAAGGTCATTGGGGCATTCACTCGGCCGAGGCGGCCGTTGCGTCGTGCCGCTGGCGCCGCGGCGATTTCATC
>JBCCGX010000333.1:0-9184 GCA_039029035.1 Acidobacteriota bacterium
CATCCGGTCGGTCGACGATTGGGTGGTCTGGGATCAGTGGCTCTGGCAGAACGACTACGATCCGGAGTCGAGCGATGACTTCGGCGGTCAGATGCCCGCCTTCCGCTTCGACGACAAGATGTATCGAGCGCAGGTAGCGCGGTCGCCATCGATGCTCTGAGCTGCCCCTCTGAGCTGTCCACTGTGCAACCCTTCTCGGAGGCTCTGCGTAGCACCCTCATGACGACGCTTCTCGTCATCGGCGACGATCGAACAACCCTCGAGGACATCCCGCTGCCGGCGGACGACTACGAAGTCGAGCTGGTGCGCAATGTCGAAGAAGCGTCCCGGGTCATGGCCGAGCGCGGCGATGCGTTCGACGCCATCCTGATCGACTGGTCGGTCCCCGAGGTCGCGCGTTTGGACGATGCGCTGCCGGACTGGGTGCGCCAGCACGCCGCCCGCGACGACGTCGAGGTCGTCGTCCATGCCCGGACCTTCGATCCTGAGCATATCGACCAAGTGATGACCAGCGGTGCCTACTACTTCTTGACCAAACCGTTCGTCCCGGCGCAACTGCACGGGATCGTGCGTGCAGCAGTCACTTCTTGTCGCCTGAAGCGAGAAGTCGCGCGCAACAGTGGTCGCATGCGCAGCGTCGCCGGCCTCCTGGGCGAGGGTCATTTTCAGATTCGAACCCCGGAGGATGCCGATGCTCTGGCATCCTACCTCGGGGCCGCCTGCCGTGATTCACAGCAGGGGGTTGGGTTCCTCGAGCTGCTGCGCAACGCGATCGAGCACGGCAACCTCGAAATCACCTACGAAGAGAAAGGCGCGCTGCTCAAGGCAGGCCGATTCCAGGAGGAGATACGGCACCGCCTGGAAATCTCTCCTTACGCCGAACGGTACGCCGAGGTCACTTTCAACTCGTCGCCGGAGCGGATCGAGATCGAGATCACCGACCGCGGGCCCGGATTCGACTTCGAGCGTTACATGATCATGACGCCGGATCGCATGTTCGCTCCCAACGGGCGAGGCGTCCTGCTCGCCAGCATCTGCCTCGACATCGAATACTTCGCCCCTGGCAATCGGGTTCGAGCCGTCGCCAAGCGTTGATGCGGCCGTTGCGAATCGGCTGAAGGCGATAGTCCCGAGTCTGGCTCTGGCCGCCTGACCAATCGTTGTCGGTCACCCGACAATTCTTGTCATTCCGTCACGGCCAGGATTCGATCTCCGGCTCCACGGAGGGGAATTCTTGCCGGCGTCGACTGGCATGCTGCTTGCTGCCTTCCATACCCGACCCAACGATCGCCTCCGTTGCTCACAACCCGAAAGGCAGGTCGCGTATGCCCGCTGGAAATCTCAGGATGTACCTTCTCCTGGCGATGGTGATCTTCTTTGTCGGCCTGCCCATCACCAAGAGCTTCCTACAGGAGATGTCCATCGGCCAGGACATCCGGCGGATCGACACGGAGTACAGCCTGCACGGCGCCAAGTACTTCCGCGAGCGGTTGGACGAAATCATCCTGCGCTCGACCCTCGATCCCAAGAGGGTGGCGATCCAAGTGCAAGAGAATCAGCGGACGGCGAAGGTTCTGGTGGAGGTGCGCTATCTCAGCCGTTTAAACATCGTCGTGTTCCCGCTCGAACGAGAGGTCGTCGTGCGGGAAGAGATCCCACTCGTACCCCTGTGATCGGTGCTGGTCGCCTACTCATGCCGTAGGGCCTGCAGTGGATCCAGCCGGGAAGCGCGGCGAGCCGGGAAGTAGGCGGCGCCGAAGGCCGCCGCCAGAACACCGAGAACGACGGCGATGAGCACTCGGAGGTCGCTGGCCGACACGCCGTAGAGCAGGCTCTCCAGCAAGCGCGACGAGAACAGGGTCCCCAGCAGACCGAGGCCGACCCCGGCTCCGGCCAGGAGCATCCCCTGGCCAACCACCTGGCGCAGGACGTCTTGGCGCCGGGCGCCGAGGGCCATGCGGATACCGACCTCACGGACGCGGCGGCTGACCGCATAGCTGAGAACACCGAAGATACCGAGGATCGCCAGCAGCAGGCCGAGCACCGCGAAGACACCGACCGCCTGCGCTTGCATGCGCTCGAAGGCGAAGGCTTCCCGTCGGTTGGCCTCGCCGGTACGCACGGCAAAGGGCTTCAGCCGTGGATCGATCGCCTGCAGCTCGGCACGCAACGCATCGACTACCACCGAAGTCGCCGCCGTGGAGCGCATCACCAGCTGGAAGTGCGAACGGTAGCGCTGGTCGACCGCGTAGTAGACCACCGGCTCACCGCCGCGACTCGAGCGATGTTGATCGATACTGCCCACCACCCCGATCACCAGGTTGTCCGGTCCCGGGTCGCCGGGCCGTGACGTGGTGTTGCGGATGCTCTTGCCAACCGCATTCTCACCCGGCCACAGCTGCTCCGCCAGGTGTCGGTTGACGATCGCGACCCCCTGATCGCTCTCGGCGTCGCGCGAGTCGAAGAGACGGCCCTGCTCCAGAGGGATCCCCAGGGTTTGGAAGTAGCCCGCGTCGACGACATTGATTCGGCTGCTGTGCGACGTGTCGGGATCCTCGGGCAGGTGGAAGGGCACCTGGATGTCGAAGAGGATCGGCGGCATGATCATCGCCGTACCAGCCTCCTCCACTTCCGGCAGGGCCACCACGCGAGCCAGGACTTCTCGACGCAGGACCTCACCCTCCTCGCGCGAGAAGTCCTCCGGCTTCAACAGCAAGCGGGCGATGACGAGGTCATCGTCGACGAAGCCCAGGTCGGCTGTCAGGCGATGCCACAGGCTCTGACTGAGCAGAGCACCCGCCACCAGCAGGACGACACAGAGCGCCACCTGGGCGGCAGACAGTACCTGGCCGGCCGAGAGACGACGGCGCGCCGGATTGCTACCACCATCCTTGAGGGCGCTGACCAGATCGACCTGCGAAGTGACGAGGGCTGGCGCCAAACCGAAGAGCAGTGTCGCCACCAGGCAGACGAGGAAGCTGGCGCCGAGGACCGTGGCATCGAAGCGCATCTCACCGGCAAACTCACTGCCGGCGAAGGCGACCAGGAAAGTGCGCGCCCAATAGGCCAGAAAGAGACCGCAGACACCGCCTCCGAAAGCCAGGAATAGATTCTCCAGCAGCAGCTGGCGCGCCAGGCGCCAGCGACTGGCGCCGATCGACTGGCGGATGCCCATCTCGCGCCGGCGCGCGGTGGCGCGGGCGAGCAACAGGTGGGCGACGTTGGCACAGGTGATCACCAGCAGCAACGCGACGGCGGCGGCGAAGAGCGTCAGTGTCGGCCTCATGCGGGCGAGATCGATCGGGTGGACGACATTGGCCGCCGTCACGGCGATCTTGCGCTCGGCCGACTCGGGTAGCGGATGGGCGAGGTCGATCTGGCGGGCCAGCACGGCGAGCTCGGTTTGCGCCTCGCGGCGCGACGCGCCTGGCTGCAAGCGTCCGATCATGTAGACCCGGGGCTGGATCCGATCCTCGAAGAAGGCGGCTTCCTCCTCACCGAGAACCCTCGGCCAGGCCGAGATCGGGAAAAAGAAATCGGTCGGCGTGCCGGCATTCACTCCGGTAAACCCGGCCGGCGCCACGCCGACCACCGTGAAGGCCTGGCCTTGCACCTCGAGGGTCTGGCCGAGCAGCTCGGGGTCGCTGCCCAGGCGCTGCCAGAGCCGATCGCTGACCACGAGAGCCGGTGGGCTCCCCGGGCGATCATCGTCCACACCGAGTGGTCGTCCCTGGGCGGCGCCGAGCCCCAGAACCGAGAAGAAGTTGCCCGACACCGCCATCCCCTGGCCCGACTCGACGCTGTCGCCGATCTCGAAGCCAAGCTCGATCGTGGTGTGCGCCGCGAGGCTGGCGAACGACTCGTTGGCGTCGCGGTAGTCGACATAGTCCGGGTAGGCGCTCAGGTAGTACGGTCCGACGAAGCCGCGCTCGCTGGCGGTGAAGACTTTGGCCAACTCATCGGGCCGCTCGACCGGTAGCTGGCGCCAGGCGAGCAAGTTGGTGAGATCCAGCACCGCGGTCGCCGCGCCGAGGCCGACACCCAGAATCGCGATCAAAACAAAGGTAGGCCCGGGCCGCCGGGTCAGGGCTCGTAACGCGGATCGCAAGTCTTGCCAATCGATCGCCATGAACTTCTCCTCGAACGACAACAGAACGAATGGCCCGTTGGGCGCAGGCGTGGGGTGGATGTTCGACGAGTCTACGGATCGTGAGGCGTTCTCGTCACGCCAGGCTGTGCCCGCAGTCCGAGTCGATCGTTTTTGAGAGATAATCGCGGAATCTTCCACCAAGAACCGACTTCCAGGGTTCTCGGTGCGTTATTCGCGCGCAACGTGAGCCGAATCTGCTGCAATCCCCGGGAGCTTTCCTGACATGGCCAAGCATGACCGCGAAGATCGCCTCTTTTTCAACGGCATCAACGGCGCCACCGGCGAGTACGGCGTACCGCCGATGAGCGATGAGGAGCTCGCCCACTTCCTGACCCAGGCGGCACCGCCAGAGAACCAACGCGAGCTGCGGCACCTGTCGCAACGCAGTGGGCGCCGTATGCTGCGAGCGATCGAAGGGGTCGATCCCACCCGGCTCGACGAGGCGGGCTGGGGAGTGATTTTCGCGCGGAACACGGACCCGGAGATTCGGGAGGCGCTCGAGCCGCTGCTCGACTTGCGACACAGCCAGGCTCAGGATCGCTTTCGCGTTTACGCCGGCGACGGCGGCTACCTACCGGGCGAGAGCAAAGCCTCGTTCCTCGGCCGACACGGCGCCGGTCCAGGCCCGGCCGATCCGAAGGTCGTGCCCTATTACCTGCTCCTCGTCGGCGGCCCCGAAGCGATCCCCTTTCGCTTCCAATCGCAGCTCGACGTGCAGTACGCCGTCGGCCGAATCCACTTCGAGACCGCCGTCGAGTACGCGATCTATGCCGCCACCGTGGTCGCTTCGGAGTCCGGCGAGCTCGAGCTCGATCGCCGAGCCACCTTCTTCGCCCCGCGCAACGCCGACGACCCCGCAACCCGAGCCAGCGTCCGCGATCTGGTGGAGCCTCTGGCCCGCACCGTCGGCGAGAAGCACCCCGCCTGGCGCATCTCTCGGGCCGCGGGTGACGAGGCGACCAAGTCGCGATTGAGCGAGATGCTGGGCGGGCCGAAGACGCCGGCGTTGCTGTTCACCGCCAGCCATGGCCTGGAGCTACCGGCGACCGATACACGGCAACTCCAGCACCAAGGCGCTCTGCTGTGTCAGGACTGGCCAGGCCCCAAAGCCTGGCACGGGGCGATTCCGCAGGACCACTACTTCGCCGCCGACGACCTCACCTCCGACGCCCGGCTCGCCGGATTGATCAGCTTCCACTTCGCCTGCTTCGGCGCTGGCACGCCACCGCGCGACGAGTCCTCCCAGGCGCTCATCGACGAACGCCTGGGGACCCTCGCCCGCCACCCCTTCCTCGCGAGCCTGCCGCAACGTCTGCTGAGCCACCCGGCCGGCGGCGCCCTGGCGGTCATCGGCCAGGTTGATCGAGCCTGGGGTTACTCCTTCGCCTGGCAAGATGCCGGACCGCAGCGAGCGGTCTTCGAGAGCACTCTCGAAAGGCTGCTGCAAGGCCATCCGGTGGGCTCGGCCCTGGAGTACTTCAATCAACGCTACGCCGAGCTGTCGACCATGCTTGCCGACCACCTGCAAGAGCTCGAATTCGGCAGTCGAGCCAACCCGCGTGAGCTCGCCGGGCTGTGGACTGCCAACAACGACGCCCGCGGCTACGTGGTGCTCGGCGATCCCGCCGTGCGACTCAACACCAGCGAGCCGGAGCGCGGGCCACGCGAGCGCCCGGTGATTCGTCCCATCGCCCGGTGGCGGGGCCGGGGCGAGGATCCGCCACCCCCACCGGCGAGGCAGGGTAAGCAAGGTCTTGGGCTACCGGAAACGCCCTCCGGTCCGTCGACCGCCGGCTCCGAGGCCCCGCCGCCAGGGCCCGATCAGTCGGCCATTTCGTTCGGCGCCCAGGCCCCTGAGGAAGTGCACTTCAGTGCCTACCACCCAGAATCGATGCAGGTCAAAGAAACCTACCCCTTGTTGGTCTACGCCCACTTGCAAGGCATGCTCGACGCCATCTCGACCGATGCCGGCGAAGTGCTCGGTATGGTCGCGGCGGATTACCACCAAGCGGAGGCCGATACCGGTGCGACGATCCGTCCCGGTACCGAGATCACGATCGTGCCGCAGGCCGATGGCGTCACCTTCGAGCCCGCCAGCACCAAGCTCACCTGGACCGGCGCCTTCCAGCGCGCCGACTTCCAGATGAACGCCTTACCGCTGGCGGCCGGTCATACGATCGAGGGCGTGGTCACCTGCTATGTCGGGCCGCTCTTGATCGCCGATATCGCCCTGCCGCTCCAGGTCGCCAAGGATGGCGAGGCGATTCTGCCTGAGGGGGCGGTGCCTGGCACTGCTCCCCGCAAGGTGCAGTCGGCCGCGATGTACAAGGCGATTTTCGCCTCCTACTCCCATGCCGACCACAAGATCGTCGAAGCGATGGAGTTCGCCTACAAGGCGGTCGGCATGGACTACCTGCGCGACGTGTTGACACTGAAGAGCGGGCAAAATTGGTCGGAGCGGCTGCTCGAGATGATCGAAGAGGCGGATGTCTTCCAGCTCTTCTGGTCGGAAAAGTCGCGCCGGTCCGAGTACGTCGAGCGCGAATGGCTGCACGCCCTGGACATCTCCGATCGCAAGAGCCCCACCTTCATCCGCCCGATCTACTGGCAGCGTCCCCTGCCGACGGTGCCGCCGCAGCTTTACCACCTGCACTTCGATCAGGTCGAGCCGCCGGAGACGATCCGAGCAGCGATCGTCGACGAGCCATCTCACGAGACGGCTACCATCGAGCAGGTCGCGCGGGACCGGGGCGACGACACACCAGCGCAGCAGCCTCCCGCTCCACTCCTGCCCCAGGCCGCCCAGGATCTCGCGACCCTCACCGTCTCCACCCACACCGCCAGCGACCCGGCTGAGCCCGAAACCGCCGAGCTGCGCGCCCAGACCCGGGTCTCCCTGACCGGCGACGTCGACGTCTACCTGCCGGAGAATGCCGAGGCGAGTGAGGTCCTGGATGTCCACAAGACTGCCCTACGCGAAGCGGTCAAAGCACGCATTGCCTATTTGGAGCTACTGGCGGGCAAGCCAGGGCGTTAGATCGCCGTCCGGTCCTCTCTCCAGGGATTGAAATCCCAAACTACGGAATCACGCCCCTACGGAGCGTCTGTCCGTGCGGGATAATCGCCCCTCAGATTGCGCCTCAAGGCGCCTGGGACCAGGCCGACGTGCTGCCGCTCTCGAAGCCATCACTGAACAGATCCAGCTCGAGATCGCCGAACACGGCTTCCCCTTCGACCAGGGTGATGTCGACCTGGGCTTCGCCCAACTGGGCCGGATCGAGCTCGAAGAGATTGCGATCGACGACGACGAGATCGGCCAGCTTGCCGACCTCGATCGAGCCGACACGATCTTCCTGGCGCATGAGAAACGCGGCGTCGATCGTGTAGGCACGGATGGCGGCATCGAGATCCGGCAAGCTCTGGTCGCCGCGGGTGAGGGCATTTCGCATGCCGACGAAGGGCGAGATCTCGCCGACATCGTAGTCGCTGCTCAGCACGATGCGGGCCCCCGCCTCGTGCAGGCTGCGCAGCTGCCAGGAACGCTCCAGGATGCGCGGCGCCCCGAGCAGGAAGGCGAAGTCGAATTGGAAGGGCGGCAAGACGTATTGATGGGACATCTGCAAATCGGCGATCACCCCGAGCCCGGCGAAGCGCGGCACGTCGTCCGGCTGCACCAGCTCGACATGGGTGAGGCGATGCCGTCGCTCGGTACAGGTGCCGCCCCCGGGTGGGCAGTTGATCGCCTCTGCGGCTTCCACCGCGTTCAAGGCTTCGTGCACGCCGCGATCACCGATGGCGTGGATGTGAAAATCGAAGCCGAGGGGCTCGAGGGCGGTGATGTATTGGGTCAGGCGGGCCTGATCAAAGTAATTCAAGCCGGTCGGGTCGGCTAGCTCGCAGCACAGGTAGGGCTCGAGCAAGGCGGCCGTGGTGTGGCCGATCTCACCGTCGGAGTAGATCTTGATCTGGGAGAAGCGCAGACGGGAGGTCGGATCGTTGGTGTAGAGGGCGCTGAGGGTTGCGATCTGCTCGCCGTCGTCCAGGTAGGGATAGGCCCAGAGGGAGGCGATCACCCGTGCCGTCAACCGCTCCTGCTGCTCCGCCCGCTGCCAGGCTTCGACGTAACCGCGGCGCCAATAGGCCCGGGCATCGACCAACGAGGTGATGCCGTGGCGCGCGGCGAAGGCCAGCCCTTCGTCCAACGCCTGGTCGTTGAGCGCCTCGAGCTCCGGGTTGGGGGCGAGGGCGAGATCGAACAGCAACTCCCCTGCCGCGTCGAGCAGTATGCCGTTGGGCTCGCCGGTAGTCACGTCTTTGACGATCACACCACCGGGAGGGTTCGGCGTGCTGGCGTCGATGCCCGCCGCGGCGAGCGCTTCGCTATTGGCCCAGGCCGAGTGCGAAGTCTCCTCCAGGATCACCACCGGCTGATCGGGCACCGCTTCGTCGAGAATCTCGATCGGCGGCCGCCCACCGACGCCGATGTGGTCCAACAGGTCATAGATCGAATGGCCATAGCCCAGCACCCAATCGGTGCCGACCTGATTCGGCGCACAGGCCTGCAGGCGAGGGATGTGGGTCTCGGGCGAGACGCCGGACGGCAGAGCGCAGGTGCCGGACGCGGCGTGGAACGCCTCGAGGATGTGGACGTGGCTATCGTGCAGCCCTGGCAACATCATGCGGCCTTCGAGGTCGACCACACCGGTCGCCGGGCCGACATACGCCTCGGCCTCCACCGTGGTACCGACGAAGACGATCGCGCCGTCGCGCACGGCGACGGCCTCGGCCCACGGCTGGGCCGGATTCACGGTGTAGACCGCGCCGTTCGAGAGAACGAGATCAGCTGGCTCGACCGGCCCATCCAAGGTCGACGACAGTGCCAGCAGTGACATCAAAAGTGAAGCAGTCATGGGAAATCCTCCAAATCACCGAGCTCTCCGTTGAGCTCGATGTAAGGAGTGTGCGAGACCCACCTGAGATTTTGCTGACATCACGCTAATCGCGGGCCAGGTCGCCGGGCCTAAAGGCCCGTGC
>JBCCGX010000334.1:0-9153 GCA_039029035.1 Acidobacteriota bacterium
AGTATCACTTTGACTCACGACCGCTACCGTTCATCGAGGGCCGCTCGGCTAGGAAGTACCTGAAAGTCCCGGGCGGTCACCGGTCGAGAGAAGTTTGTCCAAGAGAGGTTCAGACATGCGAGAGCTCATCTACTACGTGGCGACGACCCTCGACGGGTTCATCGCCGAGCCGGACGGATCCTTCGACGGCTTCCCCATGGACCAAGGCTTCCTCGCCGCTCTGGCGAAAACCTACCCCGAGACCCTGCCGGCACTTTTCCATGCCGCCATGGGGACGAGACCTGAGAACACGCGGTTCGACACCGTCCTGATGGGCCGCAAGACCTACGAGGTTGGGCAACGGGACGGACTGACCAACCCCTACCCGACCCTCCAGCAGATCGTCTTCTCGCGCACCCTGCAGGCGTCGCCGGACGACAACGTCGAGCTCGTTGCGACCGACGCCGTGGCCCGCGTGCGGCGGCTGAAGGAAGAGTCAGGCAAGGCCATCTGGCTCTGTGGCGGCTCGATCCTGGCGTCGACGCTGTTGGCTGCCGGGTTGATCGACGGGTTGATCGTCAAGCTCAACCCCGTCCTCTTCGGCTCCGGAATCCCGCTCTTTGCGCCTGCCGCCGATGGGGCGCCGACTGGTCTCGAGCTCACCGAGACTGAGGTCTTCGATAGCGGTCATGCGGTGCTGCAGTATCGGGTCCGGGGCGGCTAACGACGGATGGGGAGGTTGGGGGTTCGACCTCCCAGGCACCTAGGAGCGGTCGGAAGACGAGGGGTCGCCGGTCAATTGTCGACACAACGTTCCATCTGAGCGTTCTGCATGGGCCCCCGGGACGAGTGATGGCTCGTTGCGGGCTGCTCACCCCGGCCAACTCGCAGCTCCAGTACCGCTCTCCTACAATCTCTACCATGCGCCACCCGACACCTGGCGAAGAGAGACCCATGGACGAATGCACTGAGCCGACGTCCGGTGACGTCACGTCTCTACTCTTGGCCTGGTCTTCCGGCGAAGCCGCCGCGCTCGACCGCTTGGCGCCGATGGTCTACGACGAGATCCGACGGCTCGCGGGCGCGCTCATGCGGCGCGAGGGGGCGCACACGCTACAGCCCACGGCGCTGGCCAACGAGGTCTTTCTGCGCCTGGTCAACCAGCACTCGGTCGACTGGCAGGATCGGACCCACTTCTTCTCACTCACCGCGCGCATGATGCGCCGTATGCTCATTGATCACGCCCGCCGGCGAGCGGCCGATCGGCGCGGAGGCGGACAGATCCGCGTTCCTCTCGGCGAGAGCCGCCATCCCGAGCAAGAGCCGCCGTCAGTGGATCTTCTCGATCTCGACCGAGCTCTCGACATCCTCGCTACTGAAGATCGGGACGCCGCCAGGTTGGTGGAGCTGCGCTTCTACGGCGGGCTGTCCATCGACGAAGCGGCCGAAATCCTCGAGCGCTCGCGTCCTACGGTGGTGCGCCTGTGGCGACGCGCCAAGAAGCGCATGGTGCTGCTGCTGCACTCGGACGCCGCGTGAGCTCGTCGGCTGACGACAGTGACTCGGGACTGACGGCGGCTGGTTTCTTGTCCTCGCCCGCTGTAGGGCTGGTCTTTGGGGCCCTGGAATCGAGGCGCGGAGTCGACCCGGTGGGCCCTCTAGAACGCTACACCCTCGAAGAGCTCATCGGCGAGGGCGGCATGGGAACCGTCTACCTGGCGCGACGGGTCGACGCTCCCGAGCTGCCGCTGGTGGCGGTCAAGATGCTGCGCACGCCACGGCGCAGCGCGCACCTCGAAGAGCGCTTCCGACGCGAAGGACTGATCCTCTCGCGCCTCGCCCATCCTCACATCGCCCGCCTGCTCGACGTCGGCACCTCCCGGGAAGGCCAGCCGTTCTTGGTGATGGAATATGTCGACGGCAGGTCGATCCAGCGCCACGCCGCTGACGCCGACCTCCGCCTACGCGAGCGCCTGGAGCTCTTTCTCCAGGTCTGCGAAGCCGTGGACTATGCGCACCGCAACTTGGTCGTTCACCGGGACCTCAAGCCGAGCAATATCTTGGTCGATGCCGAAGGCCGGGCGAAGCTGCTCGACTTCGGCATCGCCAAGCTCCTGGCCGACGATCTCGAAGCGATGACGGTCTCCGGCGAGCAGCTCATGACCCTGCGCTACTCGAGCCCTGAGCAGCGCCGTGGCGAGGAAATCTTGACCACCAGCACCGACGTCTACTCCCTCGGTCTCGTGCTCTGTGAGCTGCTCACCGGCCGGCTCCCGCCGGACGATGCCGAGGGTGTCTGGCCCAGCCGCCTGGTGGGCAGCGAGCACACCACCTTGCCAACAAGCGTCGATCACCAACAATGGAACCGAGCCCTGCGCGGCGATCTCGACCGCATCGTGCAGGTGGCGCTGGCCGAGGATCCTGCCCGCCGCTACGCCTCAGTAGATGCCCTGGCCGAAGACGTGCGTCACCATCTGGCGGGGCGCCCGGTGCGGGCGCGGGGCGACTCTCTGCTCTACCGCACACAGCGATTCGTTGCGCGCTACCGCCTGGCGGTGGCCCTGGTGATCGCCGCAGTCCTGATCATCGCCGTGCTCGGTGCCCAGGTGCTGCTGCAGACCGTGCGCCTGGCCGACCAGGCCGAAGACCTGGCCGCCGAACGCGACCAGGCACAGGCTGAGAAGCAGCGAGCAGAACAGGTCTCGGATCTGCTGATCGATCTCTTCGGCTCGGTCGATCCGGCGCTCGCTGCGGGCGATGGGCCCTCTGCCGTGCAGATCCTCGACCAGAGTCAGCACACTGTGAAGCAGCTCGAAGGCCAGCCCGCGGTGCGCGCAACGCTACTCGACACCCTCGGCTCCAGCTACCTCGGCCTGCAGGAGTGGGACAAGGCTGAAGCTGTGTTGCGCGAGTCTCTGGCTTTGCGCGAGGCTGAGCTTGGCAAAGATCATCCAGAGCTCGCCGGAACCCTTGGGTCGCTGGGGTCGCTGCTCGCCGATACCGATCGCCTGGACGAGGCCCAGACCGTAACGGAGCGCGCCCTGGCACTGCGCCGTGTTGACGGCTCCCCTGCCGAGCTCGCCGAGGCGCTGCTCTGGCACGCCAGGATCTCGAGTGTGCGTGGCGATAGCCAGCTCGCCGACGTTTCGCTTCGCCGCGCCCTCGAGCTGCTCGATTCCGACACCCATCACGAGATGGACCCGCGCCGCAGCGCTTCAGACACCCGCGCGGCGGTGCTCGCCGAGCTGAGCTACCTTGCCGCCGACAGCGGCCAGTGGCGCGACGCCCTCGAGCTGATCCGCGAGTCCACCGAGATCCGCGCCCGGCTAAAGGGCCCCGAGCACGCCTCGACCGCCAAGGGCTACGGCGACCTCGGGCACTTGGCCCACCGCTTCGGAGAGCTCGACGACGCGGAAGCCTCCTTGCGCGAATCCCTGCGAATCTTCGATGGCATCTACGACACTCCCCCCCTCGGTCAGCTGGGGGTGACCATCTACCTCGCCGAGCTGCTGGTGGATCGCGGGCAGTCCGCCCAGGCCGTCGAGCTCTACGACAGCCTGCTCGTAGAGCTCGAGGAGCATCCGGGCAAGATCCGTAGCCGCATCCTCCTCACGTCAGAGCGCGGACGCGCGCTGCTCGAGGTCGGCAAGCTAGAGCTTGCTCAGGCCTCCTTGGAGCAGAGCCTTGCGCTGCGCTCCGAGCTCTACGGAGAGTCGAGCCCGGCCCTCGCGGTGCCCCTCACGCTGCTCGCCGAGGTGGCGCTCGAAGGTGGCCGACTGTCCCAGGCGGAGGCCTATGCCCGTCGCGCTCTCATTGCACGCAAGCCAAACCATGTCGACCAAGTCTGGGCGCAGGCCTGGCTGGTGATCGGCAGAGTGCATCGGCAACGCGGACAGCTCGAGGAGGCGCGGGGCGCCTTCGAGCGCGCCCACCAGATGATCGAGACCGTGCTGAAGCCGACGCCAGGCTCGGCGCCAGATCAATGGCGCCCCGGCGAATGGCGCGCTCGGGCGGCTCAGGCGGCCATCTTGTTGCACCTCGGGCGCGCCGAAGAGGCCGCGATCCTCGCTGCCCGCCTGTGCCGCCTGGGCTTCGACAACCGGTATCTCGAGGCAGTCGGCGAATCATGTTCGCCGACTGCGTGATCCTGTTTTCCTCCGGACTGCGCGTACGGCGTGATCGGCAGGCGTTCTGCCGACCTCATGCCAATCAACGGAGCCTGACCTCGGCCAGAACCGCGTCGACGCTCCTCAAGGAGGAATCATGTCCCTATCTGAATTCCAGCCACACCGATGGCGCCTTGCGCTCATCGCCCTCGCAATCATCACCATCTCGGGCTTGACCCCTGCAACCGTCAAGGCCCAGCTCGACCCCATCGCTCATCTCGACAGCGACGAGGATTTCCTGCTGATCGACCAGGGTTACAACTGGAGAGAGATCCAAGTCGTCGATCCGAGTCGCCGGGTGACCCCGGGATCCACCATCGTCGTGGTCTGGCCCCACGGTGTCGACACCGCGCCGCTGCCAGAACAGATCAAAGAAGAGCTGCACGCAGACTTCGCCGCCATGCCCCCCTGGCGCATGAAACCCGAGAACCTCCAACCTAGCGATGCGATTTTCGTCGACCGAGCACAGGTCGAGGCCATGGTCTCAGGCCAGTCTCTTGCGCCATGGCTGGCGGTGACGGATGCCGAAGACCTCGAGACCGACAAAATCATCTGCAGCAGCGGGTGGACGACAAAGGCCAAGACCTATGACTGGGCTTTCGACGAGGGCAACAAGTCGGGAACCTTTGCGTTCAACGATGACCTCTCCGGTAACTATGACCTCGATGTTCCTCTTCGCGGCGACGCCCATCTTGAGTTCAAGTTCTCCTACAAGAAAAACTTCCTGTGCATCCCCTATAAATACCGCTATGAAGAGGTCAAGCTGATCGGCAACCTCGACATTCTCGGCAGCGCGGATCTGACCGCCAACGCCACGATCACCGGTCACTGGCAGGACGAGACCAAGGTCGCTGAGCCGAAGCTCGCCACGATCAAATTCTCCATTGCCGGGCTGCCGGTCAGCATCAAGATCACCATGCCGGTGTTCTTGGGCTACGACATCAAGGCGTCGGCCACTGGCGATCTCAGTGTCAACTCGACCCTCGGCGCGCAAGGGCCGTTCAACGTCACTTGCACACGGCAGGCCGGCTGCAGCGGCGGCTACTACTTCGACCAGCCGCTCACTACCGACAGCAATCGCGTCAGTGCCTCGGTGGAGCTCGACATCGAAGCCCAGCTCAACGCTCGCCTGATGCTTCGGGCGTCGCTCATCAGCTCCAGCATCCTATTCGTGGAGGCCGGCGCCAAGGGGTTGGTCAATGCCAACCTTTGGGGCTACCGCGGCAACACCTGCGGGGACGGTGACGGTGACGGACACAACGAGACCGTCGAGGCGCTGGTCGCCGACGCCGAGGCCGGACTCGACTGGGTCTACGGTTGGGGAGGACGGGTGGTGAGTGACCACTATTCAGAACGCCTGTGGCGTCGCTGGTGGCTAGGCCATTGGGACCTCCTGGGCGACGGTGGCTCGACCGCCTTGTCAGCCATGATCCAAGGCCCTGACGAGGTGCAGGTCCATGAGCCTGCAAGTTATGACATCAAGCTGCGGCCTTGCTATCCCTTCGACGAGCCGGTGCAGTTCGGCATGGCTCCAGGAGCTTGGGACGGTGAGCTCGTTTCCATTTCCAAAGGCGAAACCAAGACGGTCAGTCGCACCTTTACCGGAACCGGGAGCGTCGACTTGCGAGCCCGCCTCACCGGCGATACCCGCGGCAGAGCGATCAATGTCGACCAGTGGCGCACCATCGACGTCGTGCCACCGCCCGAGCCACCCGCTGGACTGATCCTCTCGTATGTGCCCCACGGACAAGGCCAGCGGGTCACCTACCGCTCGGAGACCGACCAGCAGACGGCGACGCAGATCTTCCGCTACGAAGAGAATCTCGGCAACTTCGAAAACCGCCAGCCGGGAGGCTTCTGCCCCACCGGTGGGCCCCAGAACTGGAGCTACGTGATGCTCAGCTACGATGGGCCGATCATCAGCAGTTGCCGCTTCCAATTCCAGGACATGGCGTCACCCAGCGACTGCGATTCTGCCACGGTGGCTCACATCAACTCGGGCGAGCCGTTCATCGTCAACACCGACAAGTGGCGCATCGACCAGACAACGTGCGATGTCAAGGTGCCAGCAGAGCGCGTGTGCGGTCCCAACGACTACTGCTGGGCGTGGGTGGAGTTCAGGCTCCCCAATGGCCAGGAGTTCGCCCGTTCGGTGGCGTACCGCCGGAACTACTGACCTGTAGGCTCCCTGCCAGGTCCATGGGACGGATGCAACAGCCCGGGATCAGCGAGTCTTCGAGTGCTATCCCGGGCACTTTTCGCCCACGGCTACGGGTGGACATGACGCTTTGTTCGAGGGAGCTGCTAGCGCCTAGCTCCCGAGCCCCCCTGATATGGGCGCTCGCCGGAATCAGTAGCCGAGCGCCAGCCCGTCTTTGCGCGATTCAGTCGCTCCGGACAAGACACCGGTGTTGGGATCGCGGGCAATCGCCTGGTAACCACCGAAGCTGGCGCTGCCGTAGATCTTGGTACGGTGGCCCAGAGCTTCCAGCCCTCGACGAACGGACTCCGGCACGATCGCCTCGAGCCGTACCAGGCCGCCGTCAATCATCTGGCTGCCATTTGGCTGCGACGAGCCGGAGTGGCGGAAGCGTGGAGCGTCACCGGCCTGCTGAAGGTCCATGCCGAAATCGATCAGGTTGATCAGCACCTGCGCGTGACCCTGTGGCTGCATGCTGCCGCCCATCAGTCCGAACGAGAGCCACGGTTTGCCGTCTTGCATCGCGAAGGCCGGGATGATGGTGTGAAACGGCCGCTTGCCGGGGGCGAGCACGTTGGGCGAATCGGGGTCGAGGCTGAACTGGGAGCCTCGGTTCTGGAGGTTGAAACCGGCGACGGTGAATCCCGACCCGAACTCCCAGAAGACGCTCTGAATCAGAGACACCATGTTGCCTTCTCGATCGACGACGCTCAGATAGGTCGTGTCGCCGTGATCCAGCCTCACGTCGCCAGCGTCGAAGGTCGCCGACGCGCGCTTGGGATCGATCAGGGCGGCGCGTGAGCGAGCGTACTCCTTGTCCAGGAGCGCTTCGACCGGAACGTCGGCAAAGGCCGGGTCGGCGTAGTGCCGCGCCCGATCCTCGAAGGCGAGCTTCTTGGCCTCGATCATCAGGTGCCACAGCTCGACCGAATCGCGCTCCATCCCGGCGATGTCGAACGTCTCGAGGATGTTGAGCATCTGAAGGGCCGCGAGGCCTTGTCCGTTGGGCGGCAGCTGATACACATCCACACCGCGATAGGAGGTCGTGATCGGTTCGACCCACTGCGAGCGGAACGAGCGTAGATCTTCGCGACCGAGCAGTCCGCCGTTGGCGTTGGAAAAAGCCACGATGGCCTTGGCAATCGGGCCATCGTAGAACGCGTTTCGACCACCCGCGGCGATCTGCTGGTAGGTCTCGGCCAGCCTTTCGTTGCGGAAGATCTCCCCCTCGCGCACGGGCCGACCCTCGGGCCAGAAGACTTCTTTGAAGCCCGGAGTCTTCTCGTGGCGCGGCGATTCGTCCTTCCAGTACTGTGCGATCACCCGTGGGACCGGCTCGCCCTCTCGTGCCGAGCGGATAGAGGGCTCGAACAGGCGCTTCCAGGGCAGCTTGCCGAAGCGCGCGTGCAGGGTCGCCCAACCGTCGACAGTACCCGGCACGGTCCAAGAGTGCGCCCCGTGCAGAGGGATTCGCCCGTCTTCACGGTCGATGGCATTAAGCGTCGCGCGAGCAGGTGCCGGTCCCGAGGCGTTCAAGCCGTGCAGACGCCCTTCCTTCGCGTCCCAGACGAGCGCAAACAAATCGCCACCGATCCCGCAGGCGTGCGGTTCCAACACACCGAGGGCAGCATTGGTTGCGATGGCCGCGTCGACGGCCGTACCGCCATCCCGCAGGACCTGCAGCCCAATCTCGACCGCCAGAGGGTGGGATGCAGCGACCATCCCGTGTCGGGCGTAGACCACCGACCGACGGTGACCGCCGACGTCATCCGAACCCTGTGCAGAGAGCGAAGGCTCGAGCATCGCGCAGGAGCATACAAGCAATACGGAAGTAACAACTGTGAGGCGCATGGTCTCCCGTTCCGCTGCCGACTACCCTTCCTGAGACTTCAAGGGTCTTGCTCGAACGCCGCGAAGGCGCGGAGGTCGCGAAATCGCCGAGCAGCCCCGGCGACACTGTAGCAGCAGAGGTCGAAGTGAGGCCAGGGAGGAGGTCTCCATGGCAAAGCCTCGAGGAGGCCGAGTCCACGCCATCGACGGGGGTGAACCCCCGTGCTATAGATGGCGCCCCTCCGGGGCTTGGCGGCTGAAGCCGCAAGAGAGCTCGTCTGGCTTTAGCCAGGAAGCCCGCTCGGCGGGCGCCTTTGATAGCACGGGCATTCATGCCCGGCGGCCGTCGGCGAGATGCGATCTAGCTACGGATCGGTCCGCGCGCTCTCCGGCTAAGTCCCATCGAGGCGGGCGAACCAACGTCGCCGGACGTCGGTGCCGGGCAGCTCTTTGCCCGCCAGGAGGGCGGCGGTGGCGGGGTAGAGCCAGGCGGGATCGCGTTCGACGGAGCGCACGCAGGCCTGGACGATCGGGTTGGCGCGTGGCAGGAGGAGAATGCCATCGTTGGTTTTGTAGGGCCGGGCGTCGCCCGAGCGGAACTCGGCGGTGGGGAGGTCGCCGTCGGTGGCGGCGGCGCGGAGTCGATCGAGGAAGCAGAGCTCGGCCGGGGTCAGATCGGTGTCGGCGACGGTGGCGCCGCCGGTCCGGCGCAGGGCCAGCAGGTGGTCGCCGAGGCGATCGAGCAGGCCGCGGGCGAGGGATTGACGCGGGCTGGAGGGTGGGTTGCTGAAGACGACCCGCAGCAGATCACCCAGCAGGGAGCGCTCGCTGGCGCTCAGGGCCAGGCAGCCGCGCTCGGAGATGGCGAAGCGTTTGCGGCTCTGCTCGGGCGGAATGGCCTCCAGGGTGCAGGTGCCACCCTCGGCGACTCGGATCATGCGGCTGATGACATCGATCGAGACCAGGCGTCGCCCTTGC
>JBCCGX010000335.1:0-9125 GCA_039029035.1 Acidobacteriota bacterium
CACCCTCGACGATGAGGTCTTGGGCTCGTCGCCGTCGATCGATCTCTTCGCCCTCGACGAGGCGATTCGACAGCTCGAGCAACAAGATCTGCGGGCCGGACGGGTCGTCGAGCTCAAGTTCTTTGCCGGCCTCACCCACCAAGAGATCGCTTCGGTGCTGGAGGTCTCTGAAGCAACGGTCAAAAGGGAATGGCGCATGGCCCGTGCCTGGCTGCAGAACCAGCTGCGTCCCACGGCGTCGTCTGGCCTATGAGCGCGACTCGATTCGCCCGGGTCAAGGAAGTCTTCCTGCAGGCGGTGGAGCTCGAGGCGGGTGCCCGCACATCCTTCCTCGAGGGTGCTTGCGCTGGAGATGCACCGCTGCGACGGGAGGTCGACGCTTTGATCGCCTCCGACGCCGAAGATCTCGGCCTCGAACGCCCGGTCGTCGAGCAGGCCGTCGGGCTCTTGGAAGCCCAGAGACCAGAGCCTACCGGCCAGCGAATCGGCGCCTACCGGTTACTGCACGAGATCGGCCGCGGCGGAATGAGCACCGTCTACCTGGCGGTTCGCGACGACGATCAGTACCAGCAACGGGTGGCGATCAAGCTGATCCGTGATGGCCTGGGCTCTGATGATCGGCGGCGCCGCTTTCTCCAAGAGCGACAGATCCTGGCCGGGCTCGACCACCCCAACATCGCCCGTCTGCTCGACGGCGGCACGACCGAGGAAGGTCTGCCCTACGTTGTCTTGGAATATGTCGAAGGTGTTGCCATCGACGCCTACTGCGAGCGCCACCGTCTGGCGGTCGAAGAGCGCCTTGGCCTTTTTCGCGACGTCTGCTCAGCGGTGCACGCAGCACATCAGAACCTGGTGATCCACCGCGATCTGAAGCCGGGCAACGTGCTGGTCACCGCCGCGGGAATACCCAAGCTGCTCGACTTCGGCATCGCCAAGCTGCTCAATCCAGAGCTCTCGGCGAGCGATCTGCGAACCACCTTGCCGATGTCACGGCTCATGACCCCAGCTTATGCCAGCCCTGAGCAGATCCGCGGCGAGCCGGTGACCACCGCCACCGACGTGTACTCCCTCGGTGTGATGCTGTACGAGCTACTCACCGGCGACGCACCCTATGCTCTGGCAGGTGCCGATCAAGACGAGATCGAGCGCCTGGTCTGCGAGACCGAGCCACGGCCGCCGAGCACGGTGGTGGCCCCGGCGCAAGACTCGGCGGAGTCGCCGAATGACTCGGCAAGTCGCCCGCGCGTGTCGCCGGATCTCGACGCCATCGTGCTGATGGCTTTGCGCAAGCAGCCGCGCCGGCGCTATGGCTCGGCGGTGCAGTTGGGGGACGATCTCAATCGTTACCTGCGCGATTTGCCGGTACGAGCGCGTCGCGACACCTTCGCCTACCGATCGCGCAAGTTCCTTCGGCGCAATCGCCTGGCAGCCGCGTTAGCGGCGGCGGCCGGGGTGTTCTCGGTTGCCATGACGGTTCAGACCCTGCGCCTGGGGGGAGCACTCGAGCGCACTCGAGAGCAGGAGCAAGAGGCCCGCCAGCAGCGCGACCGCGCCGAGCGAGTGTCTGACTTTCTGGTGCAGGTGTTCCGCACCTCCGATCCGTCCGAGGCCCTGGGGCAGAAAGTGACCGCCCGCCAGCTCCTCGATCAGGCGCGCCGGCGCATCGGAGCCGAGTTGGCGGAGCAGCCAGTGTTGAAAGCGGCGCTGATGGACACCATGGGCACGGCCTACCAGAACCTGGGCTTCCTCGACGAGGCGGACTCTCTGCTCACCCGAGCCTTCGAGATGCGCCAGCAGCGGGTGGCCGAGGCCAATCCCGGCCGAGCCGATGCCGAAGTGGCCGACAGCTTGAGTCACTTGGCGTTTCTCAGCCATCTCAAGGAAGAGTTCGAGACGGCTGAAGACT
Organism: Acidobacteriota bacterium; assembly: GCA_039029035.1. Classification (GTDB taxonomy): domain Bacteria; phylum Acidobacteriota; class Thermoanaerobaculia; order Multivoradales; family J023; genus JAAELT01. Next base: position 1,907 of record JBCCGX010000335.1, read on the forward strand.
TGGGCCGGCAGGCCCTCGCCATGCGGCGCGAGCTTTATGGCGAGCGCCACCGCGAGGTGGCGGAGAGCCTGCACGACCTGGCGGAAGTCCTTTTCGCCAGTGGCCAATGGCAGGCGTCCGAGGCGCTTTACCGCGAAGCTCTGGACTTGCGCCGAGACCTGCTCGGCGCGCGGCATCGAGCGGTGGCGGAGAGCCTCAACGAATTGTCGATGCTGCTGCGGGCGACGAACCGTTTCGCCGAGGCCGAGGCCACCGCACGCGAGGCGCTGGCGATCTGGCAGGAGCTTTTCGGGGAAGAGCATCCAGGCGTGGCAACGGCGCTCGAGAACCTGGCTTTGGCGCGTCTCGATCAGCGGGATCTCGAAGCCGCCGAGGAGCTCTTGCACCAGGCTCTGGCGATCAAGCAACGGCTGCTCGGCGAGGAGCATCCCGGCGTTGCCGATACCGCCAGCGAGTTGGCCTCGGTGCTGCAGCTCCGTGGCGAGACGCGGGCGGCCGAGGCACTGCTGCGGCGCAACCTGAACATGGCTCTCAGCCATTGGGGCGCCGACAGTCCGCGGGTGGCCAATCACCAGAGTCGTCTGGCTGCCGTGCTCTCGGATCTCGGCGAGTACCCCGCGGCGATCGATCTTACTCGCCAGGCGCTGGCCACCTATCGCGAAACTTTCGGCCCGGAGCATCCCTGGACTGCACTGCTGACCGGCAACCTAGCGCGGGCGGTGAAGACCGGAGGTGACCCGCAAGAAGCGACGACCCTCTATCGCGAGACCATCGAGCTGTGGCGCCAGCTCGAGCCCGAAGGTAGCTGGGACTTGGCTTACGCCCTCCTCGAGCTCGGCCGCCTGCAAGCTGCCGATCCAGTAGCTGCCGAGCCTCTGCTGCGCGAGAGCGTCGAGATGATGCGCCGGGTGCTGCCTGGCCATTGGCGCGTCGCCGAGGCCGAGGTCGAGCTCGGCCTCGGCCTGGCCCGGTTGGGACACCGGCAAGAGGCCGAGGCGTTGCTCGACGGTCGACTGGAGCGGCTGGAGGGCAAGCTACCCGCGGGCGAGGTCGAGGTGCTGCGAGAGCGGTTGAGCGGGGGAGCCTGACCGCACTGCATCCGCTGGAAGCCGAGCGGTCACGCCGGAGCTGCCAGCGCGACCGGATCGGCATGGACCCGAGCCTACGACGAGACGTTGATGGTGATCGTCTGGTAGGTAGTTTCGCCTTGAAAGTCCTTGATCTCGAGGGTCAGAGTATCGCCGGCAGCGAGTTGCGAGGCATTGCCGGTGTTGTCCGAGACTTTGATCTCGCTCGAAGAGAAGCTGACGGTCACGTCTGCTCCGTAGAAGCTGTTGACGGTGCCGGGCAGGAAAACCTGAGTGGTCGATTGGGACATGCACATCCTCCTGTTGTTTTTGCTCCGCGCTCTCGACTCGGCCCTTTGCTGAGCTGCGAGCGGTGTTTCGAGGAGCTTTTCGCCTTCCCCGCAAGAGGACGCGCAAAGGGTCGGGAGAGTGGAACATCCAAAAGTGAATTTTTGTTGATGCTCCTGCTCCCCGGCCAGAAGGCGAGGCCGAGCTTTGGTCCATCGGCTCGGTTGCCACTCGCTGGTATCGACCCTTTGTTGAGCTCGACCTGGCGCAGAATCAAGCCCGATTGCCGGGTTCTAGAAGGTCTCGACGTCGCACTCGACGTCGGGGCAGAAGGGGCCTACGCAGGGCTCGCACGGCGGATCTGGCGGCGCTGGACTGCCGCCGGGCTCGGGCGTCGGAGGGCTGTTAGTGTTGCCCACCCAACAGTTGTCCAGACAGTAGTCTTCGAGCCATTGAAAGCCGATGATGCGGTCCTGGGTCGCGCTGGAGTTGTAGTAGGCGTAGGGATCGTCGAGACCGCAATTGCTCATCGCCAGCTGCTCGAAGCAATCGGCGATCGATGCCGTTGCCGGCAGCTCCGCGATAGCGATCGGACCGACCCCCTCGGCGAAGAACCACTCTTCGCAGACCATCTTCTGATCCTCGATGCCTTCGATCCCTTCGACATAGGCCGTGTAGATCACCTCGCGCTCGATGCCATCCTTGTCTTCGTATTTGTAGTCCGTGGGGCGTGTCCACAGTCGCCAGACCGCTTCATGCGTCGGGCTGACGGGTTCGCCGTCACAGTAGGGCGAGAGAGTGGCGATCGCACCGGGGCCGCCGGTGACGCCCGGGCAGCCACGGTAGGTCAGGTTGGCGACGTTGCCGCGATCCTGCCACGCCGATCCGTCGTGTTGTTGAAAACGGATGGGGCCCAGATCGGGCTGACCGGAGGTCAGCTGCAAGCGCAGGCGCAAGCTCTCGTCCGGCACGACGGCGTAGGTGGGGAATTGTGCCTCGGCCAGCAGCCGACTGGTCGGATCATTGCCGATGAGGTGTCGTTGACGGGCGACGGTGTTTGGGCGGTAGCTGCCCGTTGCGCCTTCGATCACATAGTCTTCCGCCATGCCAGAAGAAAGAGGAGAGTGGTAGGTGGCGGTGTTGTTGTTGACTGAGGTGTCTCGCTCCCAGATCGTCCAGCCGCGAAAAGAGATGAAGTTGAGCGTCTCGCCGGCACTGTTGGCTGAAGCCAGGGCCTCTTGCCATCCCTCCGTGTACCAACGCAAATGAGCCTCGCTCTCCTGGTTGCCGGTCGGCGCCCAATAGGCGCAGCGGCCTTCCTTCACCATGTTGACGACCGTATGGCTACGGGGATCGAAAGCGTGGTTGTTGAGGCTCAGGTAGGTCAGGGTGTCTTGCACGTCGCCCGCCGGGCACTCGATGTCAGAGTCCGGCGGGTAGGTGCCACCGTTGGTCCACTTGAAGTGCCACCAGGGCCGGTTAACGCCTGAGGACACTTCGTTCATTGGCCAGAAGTCTTGGGTCGGGGGAACGGCTGCCGCCTCGGCGGCCAGTACAAGCAAGAGAGTCGACAGGCCACAGAGTTTGAACAGACCACGGAACTGGAAGAGTCTCGCAAGTTGGGCTTCAGATGATCGCATGATGGGTCTCCTGAGTTGAATGGATGACTCGAGAAGAGAGGCTCTCCCTCGAGCACCGAGTCAGTACGAAGAAACCCGACAGACCCCGTCAAAAAACTTTTCTGGCACGATTTGGCCGAAGTCATCCCTGGGCAGAATCGAGCGCGGCGCGACAGGGAGGGGCGGTTTCCAACCGCTGCCAATAGGCATGCTCGGGGGCGAGCTCGTCATCGCGTAGCCGGCGTGCCTCGAGATGCAGCTCGAGCGCTTCGTCACACCGGTTCTGGGAGGATCGAATATCGCGTAGGCCCACCAGCGCCGGAATCCTCCGAACCCCGGCGAGCAGCGCCAAGCTGTCGACAAAGATCTCTGCAGCCTCTTGCTGACGACCGCTGCGCCTGAGGAGCTCACCGAGATCCGCCCTGGCCTCGGCGAGATTGACCGGGTCGGAGTCCATGGCTGCAAGCTTCGCCAGGCTCCGAGCGTAGAGCCGGTGCGCCTGAGCAGGCTCTTGCAGGTCGCGGTGCAGGTTGGCCTGGGCCTGGTCGAGGTAGGCGTCTTCGATGTGAGCTTCGGCCTGCTGCCGGCGAATCTCTTCGACCCACCGCAGGATCGCCTTCGCTTCTTCGAAGCGCCTGAGTAGCCGCTTGGTCTCGATCTGTTTGAATAGAACGAGCTTGAGCCCGGTACTCGATCGTCCCAGCTTGTCGACATAGATGCGCAGCGCTTTGTCGAAGAACTCCAAGGCCTCTCTCGTCTTGCCTTGCAGCAGCAAGATCGAGCCGTAGTTGTTGTAGGCGCTTGCAGTATCGAGGTGGTCGGTGCCGAAGACGGCTTCTTGGGCCTGAACGACCTGAATCTGCAGATCTTTCGCAGCGCGAGGGCGCCCGTGCACCAGGTGGTAGACGACGATGTTGCCGGTCAATCGGATCGTCATGGGGTGCAGGGGGTCAAGGTGCTGGCGGGCTAGGTCGAGCCCTCTTTCCCAGGCTCGCAGCGAGGCTTCATGGCGACCGAGCGCAGACTGAGTGACACCCACCATCCGTAGAGGGGCGATCAGCTCGGGGCTCTGGGAGCCAAAGCGCGTCTCGAATTCGGCCAGGGCTCGCCCGGACCACAGGTCGGCCTCTGCGTACTCGGTTCGCCGCCAAAGGGCGGTGGCGATTGCCAGCTGAGCCCGCGGTATCAGTGGCTCGTCCAGCCCTTCGTCGCCGCCGCGGGTGAGAGTCCGCAAGGCATCGCGGGCGAGCTGCTCCGCTTCCCGGGTCTGACGCTTTCGGGCCAGGACTTCCGACAGGAAGATCGAAGTGCGTGCAGATTCGGCCGCCGTCGGTCCGGCGGCCTCGAGACTGGCTCTGAGAGCCTGCTCGGCGAGATCGAGATCACCCAGGTTCGATTGGACTCGCCCGATCGCTTGTTCCAGGCGGGCGCGCGCCGTCGGGTGGTCGGCGAGGGTTTCACGGATTCGATGGGCCGAACGGTCGACGGTCTCTCGCAAGCTCATCGGCTTGCCGAGGGCCTGAGCTGGATCCGAGGCTTCGATCAGCTCGATCAGGTAGTCCACCACCTGCTCGGCCTCGCGCGCTGCCCGCTCGGCGTCGGCGGTGGCCTCGTGGGCCCTGAGGGCCTCGTCTTCGGCGCGGTTGCGCTCACCGGCCAGGCGCAGGGTGTAGGCGAGGGTCAAGGCGGCGATCAGAGCCAGCGCGCTGGCGCCCAGGCCAACCATGGGTCGGTGCCGGCGGACGAATTTGCCGGCGCGATAGGCCCATGTCGCGGGCCGCGCCGCGATCGGTCGCCCTTCCAGGTAGCGCTCGATGTCTTCGAGGAGCTCGCCGACCGACGGATAGCGATTGGCCGGCTGTTTTCTCAGGCATTTGAGCGTGATGGTGTCGAGATCACCGGCCAGCTCCCGGGCCAGCCGCCGTCTCGTCGAAGGCGTTGCGCCGCCGCCGACCGCAACTGAGGGGGATAGTGGTTGCCTAGCGCAGATCAACTCTTCTTGCTGCGCGGGCGTCAACGATTGGGTCGCGTACGGACGGTGACCCGCCAACAGCTCGTAGAGGATGAACCCGAGCTGATAGACGTCCGAGGCGACGGTGACCGGCTCGCCGCGGAATTGCTCGGGACTGGCGTATTGTGGCGTCAGGACCCGCCCCACCGTGCGCGTCGCGTCTGCCGCGTAGTCGGCTGCATCGAGCAGCTTGGCGATGCCGAAGTCGAGCAGCTTGACCTCTCTCTCGGCGGTCACCAGGATATTGGCCGGTTTGAGATCACGATGGACGACGAGGCTCCGGTGGGCCGCCTGCACGGCTCGACCAACGGCGCAGAAGAGCTCGAGCCGTTGGCCCAGGCCGAGCCCTTGGTGTTGGCAATAGGTGGTGATCGGCTGGCCTTGCAGGTACTCCATCACCAGGAATGGGCGGCCGTCGTCCATCAGGCCGCCGTCCAGGAGGCGGCAGATATTGGGGTGTCTTAGACGGGCGAGAATCTGTCGTTCGAGGAAGAACCGGCGCTTCGAGTAGGCGTTCGAGCTGGCTCGAATCACCTTGATGGCCACTTCGTGGTCGTACTGCCCGTCCGCCCTCTCAGCGCGATAGACCTGGCCCATACCCCCCTGGCCGATGACTTCCCGCAGCCGGTAGTCGCCCAGCGCCTGGCCGGCGAGGGACTCTTCGGCGACCAGTCCCTTGGCCCAGGGACTCTCCAGCACGCCGCCGCTCGGCAGCAGGTTGTCCGATGCCTCGGCCAGCAGCAGCAGCTCGTCGACGGTGGACCGCAGCGCGCTGTCGCTGGCGCAGGCGTTGTCGAGGAACGCAGGCCGCTCGTCAGCAGCAAGATCCAAGGCCGCCCCCAGAATCTCGTTGGCCCGCCGGTCGAAGTCAGAAGGCCCTGAAGCTCGGGCCGTCGTCCGTCCGGAGGGTTTGGAGTGCATTGAGCTGGCTCGGTGGCCTATCGAATCAGGCCTGGAGACTCTTCTTCAGCCAAGCTCGAGCCTGCTTCCAGTCGCGCTGGGCGGTGCTCAGGGAGACACCGAGGGCTTCGGCGGTCTCTTCCTCGGTCAACCCAGCGAAAAATCGACACTCGACGACGCTGCTCAGGCGCTCATTGAGACCGGCCAACCCATTCAGCGCCTGATCGATCGTCAGAATTTTCTCGATGTCGTCGCGAATTGCCAGATCGACATCGAGGAGCTCGTACGGCTCGCGCCCATGGTCGCGTTTGGCGGCCGACCGCCGCCGGGCCATGTCGACGATCACCTGGCGCATGGCCCGGCTGGAGATGCGGAGGAAGTGTCGCCGGCTCTGCCAATCCGGATTCGCCTGGGCGGCCAGCTTGAAATAGGTTTCGTGAACCAGCTCGGTGGTCGCCAGGGTGCCCTTGGACGAGAGCTTGAGCAGCTGCCAATGGGCGATTTTCTTCAGATCGTCATAAACGACCTGAAGCAGCCGATCAAAGGCCGACGAATCGCCCTGATGCAGCTGGTGCAACAACAAAGTCACTTCAGTGGGTGGCTCCACGGTCCTACCCCATGCGATGAATCCCAGGCTAGCAGATGGCTCGATCCCCTGGAGCAGTATAGCGGAGCCTTACGGGAGACCTCCCAGACACCGGCCGACGGCAAGGCACTAAACCCTCCCCCGGCCGGCTGGTGTCCGAGGGTCGAGGGAGGGCACGAGGATTTACTCCACCGTCACCTCCTCCACCCGTTCGAAGTCGAGATCCAGGCTGACATCGAGGCCGACGGCCTCGTAGCCGCCCTCTCCGTTGGTCAACAGACCCGGCGGGCGCAGACCCGGCGTGGAGTCGTCGAGGGTCGGGCAGGCCAGGAGGCTAGGCAGGAGCGAGCGCGGCTCGCCGGTGGGATCGGGTACGGGCTGGCCGCCGGGATCGATCTCCAGCACCGGGAAGGGCTGGCCGTGCTCGGCGTGGGTGGCCAGGGCGGAGCAGACCAGGGTGGTCTTGGTGGCCCAGACGATGAGGGGTTGGTCGCTCCGCACGGTGACGGTGCCATGGAAGAAGGGCTTGCCCGTCGGGATCGACCCGTAGTGCTCCTGGAAGAGGGTCGGGCAGTCGATCACCGTCGCCTCGCCGCCGGGCAGCGAGACCGGCGTCATGATGCGTGACGCGATGCCTTGCGACCATCGGGTACCGGTGAGATCGTGGATCTCGCCGCTCAGATTGGCGGCAGTGCCGCCGAAGTTGTGCAGGTCGACCTTGGTGGCATAGTTGGCCACCTTGACCACC
>JBCCGX010000336.1:0-9125 GCA_039029035.1 Acidobacteriota bacterium
GCCGTTGCTGCAAGCGCTGTCGTCGGGCGTCGCGTCACACGAGTCGGTGCCCTCGTTGCACGAGTCCACCGTGCAGCTCACGCCATCGTCACAGGTCACCGGAGTGCCGGCCTCGCAGACGCCGGTGCCAGTGTTGCAGGTCTCGGCACCGTTGCAGAAAGCGCCGTCATCACAGTCGGCGTCGACGGTGCAACCGGTCGGCGTACCGACAAAGCAGACCTGCACGTTGTCGATACCGCCCTCGACGATATCGCCGCCGTTGGCCGCGTCGGTCGCCCGCACCCGCAACTGGATATTGCCCGGGTTGCTGACCGTCGTCGACACGGCGGTCCACGCCGCGTTGTTGGTGACGTCGCCGATCGAGACCAGAGTGTCGACCACCGAGCCGTTGTTCAGCACCTCGATCGAGAAACCGTCACCGGCGTCGTCGCCCGCGTCACGCTGGCCGTGGTAGTAGTCGAGCGATACGGTGACCTCGGACTGACCACTGGCGTTGACGGTCGGCGACAGGGCCTCGCAGGTGCCGCCATCGACGTCGTCGGTGCCGATACCGCCCGGATTGTTCTGGGTGAAGAAGGCACTGCCCGGGTTGCCCGAGCCGACTTGCCAGGCTGTCGAGTCCGGTACACCAACGATAAATGACCCGGTGGTGCAGGTATCGGCCCCTTGGGTCCAACCGCCGGCGCCGGATTCGAAGTCGACATCGTGCAGGCAGGTGACATCCTGGCAAACGTCGTTCACCTCGTCACACTGCTGCGAGCCCGAGCACGGCGGGGTGCCTGCCTGGCACGACCCGGAGGAACAGGTCTCGGTGCCGTTGCAGAACAGGCCATCGTCACAATCGGCGTTGATGCTGCACGAAGCGGCCAGATCGCCGGTCGCCACCAGGGCGAAAGGCTGCGGCCCATTGGGTACGGTGAACGACCGCACGGTCACGGTGTAGGCCCCCGGCGTCGGGCTGGCGATCAGCACCTGCTCGACGGTGTTGACCCGGTCGGCGCTGCCGCCGGTGGTCGACTGCCCGCCGGAGAAGACGTTGCCGAGGAAGGTGCCGCCGGGGCCGGAGACTTCCAGGTCGAGATCGTTGATGATGTTGACCGAAGCCGCCGGGGTCGACGGAAAGTCGGTCCAGGTCAGGGAGACCTTGAACGGCTCGGAGCTCGAAGCGATGTTGAAGTTGAAGGTGCGCGTAGCGCCGGACGAGCCCTGGGCGAAGCCGGTGCTGTCGTCCTCGACGAAGAGGCCACGGTTGTCACCGGAGAAGTGCAGCGCGTCATCCAGCGTCACCCGGCCCCAGCCCTGGCAGTTGGACGGGATCGCCGCCACACCACTCATGTCGGTGCCGGAGTTGATCAGCATCGCCTTGAGCAGGGCGCCGGAGGGGGTGAAGGCGTCGCTGGCGTTGGCCGCGCCGGTGGGATACCAGCCGTCGGTGAAGTATTGGCGGATCAAGGCGGCCGAGCCAGCCACCCCAGGCGCCGCCATGCTGGTGCCCGAGCTGCTGCGCGTGTTGCAGTTGTTGGAGGTCACGTTGTTGTCGGCATTGGCCGAAATGATGCCCGAACCGGGCATGGTGACATCGGGCTTGATGCGGCCGTCATCGGTCGGCCCACAGCTGGAGAACGACGCCATGGAGCCGGCGCTGGTGCCACGCAGGGTGGCGCCGACGCCGACGACGTTCTTGGCCGTCGCCGGGCTGCCGACGGTGTTGGTGCCGGGGCCGTCGTTACCGTTGGCGAAGACCAAGAGGAAGTCTTTGTTGTTCCAGGTGAACTCGTCGGCATCTTCCGAACCCGCCGAGTAGAGGCCCTTCACCGGGTTGTTCTCGTCGTCACCCCAAGAATTGGTATGGATGCGGGCCCCCTGGTCATAAGCCTGCTGGAAGACCGGGTTCAGATCGACGATCGGACAGTTGCCGATGCCGGGGCAGTCGGCGCAGTTGTCGGTCTGGAAGCCGCAATCCTGGACGACCAGCTTCGCACCCGGCGCCATGCCGTCGCCCGGATCGTGGGTCAGCGGGTTGGCCAGGTTGTCCCCCGCCACGGTGCCGGCGACGTGGGTGCCATGATCCTGGGTGTCCCACTCGTTGTTGCCGATACCGCCGGCACACTCGTTGCCCCACAGGAAGTCGACCGCGATGACCTTGCGCTGGTTCAGATCCACCACGGTGCCGCCGTTGCAGGGATTCTGCGGCGGTAGACCGAGGGTGCCGTCACGGAAGTAACACATGTCAGCGTCGATGCCGGTGTCGAGCACACCGACGATCTGCCCTTCACCGAAGATTCCCTGATCGAAGACCGGCGTCGTCTGACCGCCGGAGAGGCCCGACTGGCCGACCCAAACGGTGGTGTCGTTGAGCAGGGTGCGACGCGCCTCGAGGCCGATCCAGAAGACATCGGCGATGCGCGCCAGCTCCTCGCGCGCGGTAGCGATCTCGGCCCGCGGCAAGACCAGGCGGACGCGGGAGAAGCGCTCATCGGCTTGCGAGCCCACCACACGCCCAGGCGTGACCGTCTGGACACGCTCGATGACGGCTTCGAGGTCCGCATCCGGGTAGACATGCAGCATGACGATCCCCGGCTTGGCCGACTTCTGAGGGATACTGCTGAGCGACGCGACCGCTGGTGCGACCTTGTAGGCCGGATGGTAGGGACCCAGCCAGCTGGCGCCGAGCTCCGGCTCACTCGCCCGGTGCTGCTTGTCGACCGCCATGCGGACGAGGAAGGCATCGTGTGGCAAGTAGGTGTAGATACGGTCGACCCGCGCCTCGAGGGCTCGAATCTGCTCGGCGCTGGGCGGTCCGGGGAATTTGATCAGCACGTAATCCTCACCGCTGCCCTGGCTGGCGACGGCTTTGAGGTCGGCCGGAATGCCACGCTCGGCATCGGCCACGTCGATGACATGGGAATGGAGCGCGATGGTCCGCGAACGGTCCGCTTCCTGTTGAGCGACAGCGGGCTGCCCTAGGGCAGCCAATACCAAGACGGCGATGGCACGATGCGCTTGCATGTCTTCTCCTATGGGTTGGCGAGCCCGCGCGTCGCCACCCTCCCCCACGCTCTTCGAGCGGGGGTGCGCGTCGAACGGCCTCAGGGATTGCCCAACATTCGAGAGCAGGATGTATGCCAACCGTTGCGCTGCGGGAAGACCCCTGACAGGCCCCTGCAATCGGGGATCCTTGCGGCTCTGGAGCAAATCGCAACACCGCTTCTTCTCAGGAGTGAGAGACCAGATTCTCAAGATTGAGACGGTCAAAGAAGCGAAACAGGCAATATGGCCGACCAATCACTCCTAATTGCTTGACTAAAAATCGCTTAGCTCCATAGCTTCATGCAAATGCACAATTCACCGCGCCCGAAGGCGGCCCAGATCAGCGGTCGAGCGCTGTTGGGCGCCCTCAAGTACGCCAAAGTCTTGGGTGGCGAAGATGGCCCCAGCGCTTTGATCAGCCGACTGCCAACCGAAGAGCTTCAGCTCTTCAGCCGACCTCTCCGGGCCTCGGCCTGGTATCCCTACTCGATCTATGGCGGTCTCTTGCGCTCGATCGACGGTTGGCCCACCACCGAGTCGGACGACCCCATGCGTGCTTTCGGCCGTTGGGGCCTGCAGCGTGACGCCGGAACCGTCCTCCGAATCCTCAGTGTCTTCTCCAGTGTCGAAGGTCTCGTCCAGCGTGGCTTCGGCGCTTGGGGCGCTTTTCTGTGGAACCGCCACTGCAATCAGGGGGAAGTTTTCCTGGCGGACAGTGGCGAAGGCACCGCCACCATGGGCCTGCGGGGGTTTCCGGCCATCGCAAAGGCTCACTGCCGGCTGACCTGTGGTTATCTGGAGGCGATGGGCAAAGCGGTCGGCGCCCACTCGATCCGCATGACCCATACCCTCTGTGTGCATCGCGGCGATCCGCACTGCGAATATCGCGGCGAATGGGATTGAGAGCTCCGTCAAATCCCTCCCTGGTAAGCTCCACCCACCGGAGGACGTTTGAAGATCGATCGTGCCAGCTGGTGGGGGATGACCCTGTGGGCCCTGGTGGCCTTGCCTGCCGGTCTCCTCGCTGAGGGGACCCAGACAGGCGTGCTCACGGGCCGGGTCGTGGACCCTTCGGAGCAGCCACTGCCGCAGGTGGCGGTCACCCTGCGCGGGGCTCAAGGTGAGCGGCAAGTGACGACCGACGACCAGGGCCAGTTTCGTTTCCCAGCCCTCCGGGCAGGTGTCTACGAAGCCCGTGCCGAGCTACTCGGCCTCGAGGCCCGTCGCAGTGATCTGCGCATCTTCATCGATCGCACGACCGAGACCACTCTTCATTTGGGCGAGCAGACCGAAGAGTCGACAGCTCAGGAACCGGTGGAGACCTTCCAGGTGGTCGCCTTCGCGCCGCTGATCGATCGCTTCGACACCCGCGTCGGCACCAGCGTCAGCCGGGCGTTCCTCGACCGCCTGCCGGTGGAGCGATTCTACCAGAGCGTCGCCCTGCTGCTGCCCGGCGTGGCCGGCGGTGCCGATGGCAATCCCAACGTCTCCGGCGCCCGGCGGTCGAACAATCTCTTCCTGGTGGATGGCGTGGATACGACCGATCCCACCACCGGCCTCTTCGGTCTCAACCTGAGCTTCGAAGCAGTGAACGAAGTGGAGGTGACGCAAGCCGCGCTGCCGGTGGAGTGGGGCCGCGTGTCGGGCGCCCCGATCAACGTGGTGACCCGTTCCGGTGGCCGCGAGCTCCAAGGCGGTGTCCGCTGGCTGGCCTCCGGAGGCAGGCTGCGCGACGACTACTCCGATCCGGCGCCGGTCCTGGCCCTGGACGTGGCCGCCGCCAACACCTCGACCAGCGACCTGGACCAGACCGTCGCCGCGACCCTCTCCGGCCCTCTCAAGAAAGACCACCTATGGTTCTTCGCTGCCGTCGAGCGCGCCGAGGGGCGCCTCTCCCGGCCGACCCTGGAGGGCAGCCGGTGGAACGACGGCACGCGGCTGGGCACCAACGACGTCAAGCTGTCGGCCCGTCCCGGCCAGGGGCACACCCTCGAAGGACAGCTCACCACCGACGACGCCACCTTCGCCGGCTTCTCGGTCTTCGATCGAAACCCGGCCGAGAATCGCGTCGGCGCCGTGCCGCGCCAGCTCAGCAACTCGTTTCTCGACCGCATTCCCGGGGACGTCTTCGCCCTGCAAGACAACGACCAGCAGGGCGATTTCGCCCGCCTCTCGTGGGATTGGGTGGCGACCCAGAATCTGGCCGTTTCGGCCACTGCAGGGACCCAGGATCGACGCCTGGAGCGCCGACCGCGCGGCGCCCGGGGGATCACCGGCGGAGCCCCCCATGTGGGCGACAACCCGCTGATCGATTTCAACGCCGATCCGGTCCCGGGCGAGCAGCTATCGGCGGTGTTCAACGGCATTACCGACCAGGGCTTCGAAACCCGGGATCGCGACCAGGCGGGGATCAACGCCACGGCCTTCCTGCGCTCCGGTGCGGCCGAGCACGAGATCCGTTTCGGCGTCGACGTCCAGCGCACACGGTCGCTCTCCAAGCTCAACGCCTCCGGTCCCTCGGGCATCGACCCGGCCACCGGAATGCCGACCGAGGGCCGGCTCTTCCTCGATCTCGATCTGCGCGACGCCTGCTTCTTCGACGGCCAGTGCCTGGCCTTCGACCCGCGTACCGGCGAGTTCCAGCCCGATCTGGTGCGCAATTTCTGGCGCCGTGCACCCCAGAGCAGCGAATCGGAGACCCTCGCCCTTTTCGCCAGCGAGAGCCTCAGCATCGGGCGCTTGCTGCTCAGCCTGGGGGTGCGCTACGAGACCGTGCGCGGCACCGGCGGCGGCCAGAGACTGGTCGACGACGATGCCTTCGCCCCCCGGCTCGGCCTGAAGCTCGATCCCAAGAACACCGGCCGGACATTGCTCTCGGCCACCTACGGCCGCTTCTTCGAGACCTTTCCCCAAGCTTTCCTGGATGCCTTCGTCAGCCCGCCCGACCTGTCGGGCTTCAGTGAGTACCAGTGGGCCGGTGCTCTGGAAGAAGACCCCGCCGATTGCTCCGGCCAGGATCCGGCCGACCTGACCTCGCCCTGCTGGCTGTTCCAGGACGCCGTTCCCCTCGACCCCTTGCAGTTGGCGGACCCGAACCTGGCGCTGCGCCGTTCCTCGGTCGATGAGCTGACCCTCGGCGTCGAGCAGCAGCTGACCCCCCACATCGATTTGCGGGTCACCTACGTCGACCGCGAATGGCGCGATCTGTGGGACGACCTCATCGAGCTCGGTGAAGACGAGCTCGGTGAGTTCGTCACCCTCGAGCTCGCCAACTTGCCCCAGGCTCGGCGCACCTACGAGGCCCTCATGGTGCTGCTGAAAAAGCGCTTCGCCGACCGCTGGCAACTCCTGGCCTCCTACACCTGGAGCCGGGCCGAGGGCAACCTCTTCTCCACCAGTGGCCGGGCCACCTTTGCCGATTATCAAGGCTCCACCGACGTCAACCTGGCGAATCGCTTCGGGCCGGCGCCCTATGACCGTCCTCAACAGCTCAAGCTCTTCGCCAACTATCGGCTGCCTCTGGGCCGGTTCGATCTGACCCTGGGCACCGCCGTGCGGCTCGATGATGGCACGCCGTTTCAGCAGGAGAGCGACGAGGATCTCGGTACCCGCTTCCTCACCCGTCGCGGCTCCGAGCGGCTCGACGAGCTCTTCCAGGTCGATCTGAGTGCCAACCTGGAGATCACCACCGCCAAGGGCATCGACCTCCTATCGAAGCTCGAGATCTTCAACCTGACCAACGAGAGCACCCGCCTCGGGGCCGAGACCGACGTCGACTCGGGTGTCTTCGGCTTGCCACGCTCCCTGGCGGATCTACAGCGCCCCCGGTCGATCCGCTGGACGCTGGGCGTCCGTTTCTAACGATCCGTTTCTAAAGGGACCGGAGATCGCTACATGCCATTCGAGACGAGGCCAGCCTGATGGAGCCGATCCCGCGCGAAGTCACCGCCGCCCTGGCACTGTGGAACCAAGGCGGTCCCGGCGCCGCCGAGGAGCTGCTCCCTCTGGTCTATGGCGAGCTCCGCACCCTCGCCCGCAGTTACCTACGCAAGCAACGCTCGAACCACACCCTCCAGCCCACCGCTCTGGTGCACGAAGCCTACCTGCGCCTGGCCGACAAGGAGAACCCGCCGTGGCAGAATCGGGTGCACTTCTACGCCGTCACCGCCAAGATCATGCGCGGCATCCTGGTCGACCACGCGCGCGCCCACCAGGCGGCCAAGCGCGGCGGCGGGGCGGTGAAGGTCACCCTGGGCTCGGCCGAATCGGCGAGCAACCCGGCCGCCAACCTGATCGATCTGGACGATGCGCTGAAGAGCCTGGCGGCCTTTGATCCGCGCAAGAGCCAGATCATCGAGCTGCGCTTCTTCGGTGGCCTGACCTTGGACGAAACCGCCGAGCTGATGCAGATCTCGACCGCGACCGTGGTCAACGAGACCCGCCGAGCCCGCGCCTGGCTGTATCGCGAAGTCGCCGGCACGCGTGAGAGCGATCGTGGATCCTGACCGCTGGCAGCAGGTCCAGGCCCTCTTCGACCAGGCCCTACCTCTGCCCGAAAACGAGCGGCGAGCCTTCCTGGAGGACGCCTGCCAAGGTGACGTCGAGCTGCTGCAGGAGGTGCGCACCCTACTGACGGCGGACGAAGACGGCGCCGGCTTTTTCGAAGAAGCCCTGCAAGAGGGGCTGGATCTGTTCCAGTCGGCCCAAGAGAGTCCAGCCACACCCACCCACTTCGGCAAGTACGAGGTGGTCGGCGAGGTCGGCGAAGGCGGCTTCGGCAAGGTCTACCGTGGCCGCGATCCGCAGTTGGAGCGCGCCGTGGCGATCAAGACCTGTGCCACAAGGGATCCCCTGCTGCGACAGCGCTTCGCTCGCGAGGCGCGCATCGCGGCCCGATTGCAGCATCCCAAGATCGTCACGGTACACGACTTCGGCGAAGAGGCCGGCCTGCCCTTCCTGGTGCAAGAGTTGCTGGCAGGCGAGGACCTCGACAGACACAGCGCCCGCGGAGAGGTCCTCTCCCTCGAATCCAAGGTCGACGTGCTGCTACAGATCGCCCAAGGGATGGCCTACGCCCACCACCAGGGCGTGCTGCACCGGGACATCAAACCCGGCAACATCCGACTGCTGGCCGACGACCAGATCAAGATCATGGACTTCGGTATCGCCTGCCTGCTGCACGAGGAGCAGCGCCTCACCGGCGAACATATGACGGTCGGCACCATCGGCTATATCGCACCGGAGCAGCTCACCGGCAGCCCGCTCGACGAACGCTCCGACGTGTTCTCTTTCGGGGTCCTGGCCTACGAGCTGCTGGCCGGCGAGCGGCCGTTCCAGGGCGAGATCTACGCCGAGGTTTCGGACCAGATCCTGCACCACGAGCCACCACCCCTGCGCCGCCTGGCACGGAGGATCCCTGGCGCTCTGGCCGACTGCATCCAGCGCTGTCTGGCCAAAGAACCCGACGCCCGGCCCGCCGGCTTCGCAAAAATCGTCGACTGGCTGGAAGCCGTTGTCGCCAAGGGCGGAGCGAGCGCGCGGGCCTGGCGCTGGGGTGGGATCGCCGCGGGCCTCGCCCTTGCGACGCTGGTGACTGCCTGGGTGCTGCGGCCCGACCCGCCCCTTCCTCGCGGCGAGACCATGCCCCCGTCTTCACACGAGGCTGCGGGCTCGCCAGCAGGAGCGCCGACGGAGGCCACTTCAGGGGTTGGCGTGGAGTCTCCGAGCTCGAGCGCTGCAGGGCCAGTACAGGCCACCGCATCGCAGCCCCGACCGACGCCATCGGTGGCCGACCCAGGATCGAGCGAAGATCCCATCGTCTCCGGACCCGTCACAGAGCCGCCGGACGAATCGCCGAACGCACCGGCAGACGAGTCACCGACCCCACAATCGACGACCGGAACCCAAGCCCGCCAGGATCCGGCAGATCGACCCCAGGACGCCCCGGCCCGAACCGAGCCCTTCCGAACCGATCTCGCCCATGCCGACACCACCCAAGCGGACGAGCCGACGACGCCGGACGAGGCCGATCGAATCGCTCAGCAGAATCCGTCACCGCCGGACGGCGGGTCGCCCGAAGCCCCAATCACTGAGCC
>JBCCGX010000337.1:0-9100 GCA_039029035.1 Acidobacteriota bacterium
CAGGGTGGCAAAAGGATCCTCACCGCTGGCCATGCGCTCATCCACCCGGTCGAGCATCTCGTCGAGGTCGACGTCTTCGTCCGAGAGGGTGAAGCTGCGCTGCAAGATGCGCTGCATCTCGGCGTTGCCGTCGCGATCCTCATCCACGTCGTCGCCCGAAAGGAAACCCGCTCGGCGACGACCGGCATCCCAGGTCCGGCGACCGACCACTTTCAAGACCTGCGGAATCTTCTTCGCCAGCTTGGGATCGAGGGCCAAGAGCATCGGCACGGCGGCTTCGGTCTCCGGCTTCAGCAGGTCGATGAACGGATAGTCGCGTTTGATGCCGTTCATCACCTCGATCACCATGCGCGAGCCGGCGTTGGGGTTCCAGTCCTCCACCCGATTGCCCTGGGTGAGGTCGCGGCCGATGCGCCGCAGATGCTCGTAGTCGCACAGGTTCCAGGTATCCACTTCGTTGCCGTGCACGAAGAGAGCTCTCTTGCCGCCGATGTCACACAGAAAGCCGGCGCCGTCGAACGACAGAACGATCCGTCCCCGGGCCGACGCCCGGCCGACGGAGAGCAGCTCGACAAGGCGCTCGCGCACCCAGGGCAGAGCGAGCTCGAGATCGTGGTTGCCCAAGGCGATCACCAGGTGCCGGTCCGGTGTGCGGGTGAAGCGACGTAGGGCGGCGAAGACCGGCTCGAAGGCAGGGTCCGCGGCGATGCGATCGAGCTTGGCGATCGCCCCTTCGGGATCGAAGGGCATCGACGGCGCCTCGGCCAGGAAGTCGACGAAATCGCCGTTGATCACCAGGGCGATCTGGCGCCCCTTGGGCTGCTGGCGCAGATGGTCGATCAGCTTGGCCAGGGTGGCGCCGAGATTGAAGATCTGGAAGCCCGGCGTGCCGCCGAAGTGGAGATCGGAGACGGAATGGACTTCGTCGAAGCGATAGATCGGATCCACGGCGGTACCTCCCGACTAGGTGATCGAAGATCTAATTGTAAAGCAAGGATCCGAGCGCCGCTCCTGCTCGCCAGGCTAGAATCAGCGCGCCTCTTCGACCTCGGCTTCCATCTCGTCTAGGCTCTCGAGGTCGCTGATCGAGAACTCCTGAATGCTGACCGGCAGCGCGCCACAGTCGCCGCCATCAGCGTCGAAGTCCAGCTGCAGATTGGTGGCGTTCACCGAGCTCTCACAGACCACACAGTATTGGGTGCCCGCCGTCAACGAAACAGTGGCGACGCTGCCGAAGTTGGTGTTCGCATCCGAGGCGATGCACGATGTCGGGCTCGTCGTGCAGGAGCCGCTGTAGACGTTGACGGCGATGGTCGCGGCGCCTGCCGGGATGTAGAGGCAGTCGAAGTTCATCAGGCAGCTGTTCTCGGGCACGAAGCAGGTGACGTGGTCGACGCTGGCGCCGCCGGTGGTCGCGCAGCCAGTGCCGGTGAGAGTGAAGTCATCGGACAGCGGCGCGGCCACATTGAGGGACTGCGGCGTGGTGTCCATGCCGGTCAGGTTCTCCATGCCGTCGCAAGTGGTACGCGGCGGCTGAGCGAGGGTGGGCGCGCCCGCCAAAGCGGCGAGGACGATAACGGTCAGGCTGATCCGGACAGAGCTCGAAATACGGTCGCGCATCGCGCCACTCCTTATAGCAGGGTTCGAATATATTGGAGATCTTATGACCGTCAGATCAAGGCGTCAATGCGTTTTGCACAAGTCGAACCGACGTCCGACCCGCCCGGTGCTGAGCCTGTGGACTGGCGGGTATGATCTCCCGAGGAAAACCCATTGAGGAGCCCGTTTCAGATCCAGCGATGGCAGGTCGAGCCCTCGCTCAACCGTATCGAGCACGGCAACGACTCGACCCATCTCAACCCCAAGGCGATGGAGGTGTTGATCTACCTCCACGAGCGCCGCGGCGAGGTGTGCGGCAAGGCGGAGATCCTGCAGGCGGTGTGGCAGGACACCTTCGTCAGTGAGGCGGTGCTGACTTCGGCGATCTGGGAGCTGCGCCGCGCCTTCGGCGACGATGCCCGCCGGCCGACGGTGATCGAGACCATCCCGAAGCGCGGTTACCGGCTGATTCCCGATCCGGAGGATATGGCTGACGAGACGCCAGACGCGACGTCAGACGAGACGACCGCCCTCGACGCCACCTCGCCACCAGCTGACGAGCCGAAGCCGCCGAAGCACCTCGCCCTGCTGCTCCCCGTGGGCGTGCTTCTGCTGGTCGGCATCGGACTGCTCGCCGTCTGGCGGCAGGCGCGCCAGTTGCCCGCACCGCCAGACGAGCCCGAGACGCTGACTCTGGCAGTGCTCCCCTTCGCCAACAACACCAGCGACCCGGAGCTCGACTGGCTGCGCCATGGCATCCCTGACCTGCTGGTGCACGGCCTTGGGCGCTCGCCCTATCTGCGCCTGGTCAGCCTGGAGACAGTGAGCGGCCTGCTCGGCAGCGCCAGCGGCGACCTGGGCGCGCACGAGCTGGCGAATCGGGTGCAGGAGGGCTCGGGGGCCCAAGTGGTGGTTACCGGCCGCGTCTTGCGCGACGCCAATAGGTTCCGCATCCTGGCCCAGCTGCACGATTTCGACTCCGGTCGCCAGGCAGCGGAAGAAGTGGAAGCGCCCCATCACGACGCGGTGCTCGAGCTCGGCGACCGCCTCGCCGGCCAGATCCGGGTGGCGCTAGAGATCGAAGCCAGCGACCTGCCCGGAGTCGAGCAAGGTATCGCCCGCACGCGGACCGATTCGGTCGCCGCCTACAAGCACTTCGTCGACGGCAAGCGTCAGCTCGAAACCATGCAGCTGCGCGAAGCGATCGCCGAGCTGCAACAGGCCGTCGCTCTCGATGACGAGTTTGCCCACGCCCACGAGCTGTTGGCCAACGCCTACGACATCATCGGCGAGAAAGCGCTGGCGCGTGACGCGATCCAGAGGGCAGTAGAGGCCTGCGACCGGCTACCCCGGGTGGAGCAGGTGCTGATCGCCCGCCGCCAGGCACAGCTCGAAGACGACATCTCAGCCGAGCTCGATCACCTCAAGCAGCTCGTAGCCCTGCAGCCGCGGGAGGCCCAATGGCTCGTTCGCCTCGCCTGGTTCCAGGCTGTCCACCGGCGCGACTGCGAGCAGAGCGTGGCGCGCTACCGCCAAGCGATCGCGGTCGAGCCCACCGCCTACCCCTACTTCCACGCCTACCTGGCCGAGACCTACCTGATCTGCAGCAACCCGGCCGCCGCCTTCGCCGCCCTCGAAGCCTACGCCGACCTGATGCCGAACGACCCGACGACCCATCATCATCTGGGCAATGCCTACTATTGGATCGGCGACTACGCCGCCGCCGAGCGCGAGCTCGGACGCAGCCTGGAGCTCCAGCCCGACTTCACCTTCGCCCTGCGCACCCTGGGTGACGTCTACCGCGCCCAGGGGCTCCGGCGCCAGGCCGAGGCCACTTATCAGACCATGCGCGCCAGCGCCGTGGGGCCCAGCGACGAGGAGGCCGCCCTGGTGGCGCTAGCCGATCTGGCGCTTGACGTCGGTCGGGCCGAGCAGGCGGTGGAGCTCGCCGAGCAGGCCCTGGCGGTGGACCCGACCTCGGTCGACGCGCTGTGGATCCTCGGCCTGGCCGAGATCGATCGCCGCGACCTGGCCGCCGCCGAGCGAGCCTCCGGTCGCATCACGGCCCTGCTCGGCGACTCCGCCAGCCGCAGGTTCCGCGAGCATCCGCACCATCTGGACGGCCGGATCGCGCAGGCGCGGGGCGACTTCGAGACAGCGATCCGCCACCTCGAGCAGGCCCTAGCCTTGCACCCGTTGGCTCCGGCCCGATTCCGCCACGATCTAGCCGCCGCCCACTTGGCCGCAGGGGACCTCGATGGCGCCGCCGAAACCCTGTCGCGCTTGTTCGAGCTCAATCCCGGCCATGCCCGGTCGCGCTGTGCCTTCGCCGAGGTCCTCGCACGCCAGGGGCGCCGGGACGCAGCGCGTGACGAGCTGGCGCGCTGCCAAGCCATCTGGCGCGGCGACGACTGGAGCCCAGCCTGGCTGCAGCGCGCCGCAGCTCGTGCCGCCCCAGGCACCCCTGAGGTCGAGCCCGAAAACCCCAGGTAAGAACTTCTTGACCTTCTTTTGATCGAAATCTGAGGCCCGGCCTCGCGCCGCCTGGCAGTCTGAAGACCTCTGAACGCATCGACCAACCAACCCGCTCAACGGGAGGAGCCAACCATGCAGTATCTGTCCGAAATCTTGCTCGCCATCATCGCTGCCGAAGGGGCCTACATCGCCTTCTACCTGCGCGGCGGCCGCCTGCCCTGGCTGGTCAACGTCGACAACGGCAACCTCGAAGGCGAGACGCCCAAGGCCGCGGACGCCCGGAGTCTCGAAGCGCAGCTCGACTACCTCGGCTGCGCCCTGCGACTCGCCCTCGAGGCAGACAATCAACGGCACGAGAAGGCCGCCGACCAAGGCTGAAGCTCGGGTTTGGGCGCCCCATCGGGGCGCGGGTCCGTAGCCTGGGGTTTCAACCCCAGGGTGAGAACAGGCGAGAGCTTCCGCACGCCATCGCGTGCGATAGGTTACTGCGCCCCTCGCCGCCGGAGTCGATCCGGTCCGAGGCTCGCGCCCCTACAGGGCGCTGGGTGCGGAGCTCGACCAACATCCCGGGGTTCAAACCCCGGGCTACGATCTTCTGCCCTTGCAGGGCAGTCATCTTAGCTTAGAGAACCCGGACATAATTCAGGGAACGCTGTTCTAGGACGCACGCACAGCACGCTACGTCGGCCATCGAACGGAGCGAGTCCTCGGGGCTCGCTCCGTTTTTGTTAGCCCCCTTTGCTGTCCTTCTGCCTGTTTCATAGACCCATTGAGAACTCTCTGACCTTCTTTTGAGTCGTTTCAGAGGATTTTTCCGCTTGTCAGGCAGCACATTGAACGGCGTCGCGACCGTCGAGTCGCGAGCCGGGACCGCGGGACGCTCCCGCACCCCGCACGATCCGTTCAATGACCTCCGGCACGGTGCAAGCGCGCTCGCTGCCGGAAGCAAGGGGAAGGACATGACCACCAGGAGAACCACCCGAACGACGTCCGACAACGATCGATTCAGACTCCGCGGCGCGCTGCATCTCGAGCAGCGCGGTGACGATGCAGCCCCCGGCGATCTGAGAGCCTACGTTTTCGACCGGCAGGGCAAGCTGATCGGCCTAGGCAAGGTCGACGCCGAAGGCGCCTTCGAAGTATCCGTCGACCTGGACGAGCCGGCCGATGCGCAGTTGATGATCGCCCCCGAGGGCGATCCGCAAGCGATCCGTACCTCCCACACCGCCCTCGCCAAGATCGCCGCCGAAGAGTGGAAGCGCCGGCGCGGCCGCTTCATCCTCGAGCGCGAGCTGCGGGTGGCGCGCGAGATCTGGCGCCTGTGGTGGCCGAAGCAGGTCTGCGTCTCGGGCCACGTGCGCAAGATCGTGCGCCAGGACGACGGCACGCGGCTGTGCCCGGTGCCCTTCGTCAAAGTCGAGGTCTTCGACGTCGACCGCGAAGCATGCTTCTGGCCCTTCATCACCCGCCGCCTACCGGAGCTGCTCGATCGACGCGTGTTCCGCATCCCGGATTTGATCGACGAGCCGCGCTTTCCCAGACCGTTCCCGCTGCCCGATCCGCCGCCGGATCTGCGGCCGATCGAGCTGCCCGATGTGCGTCCCATCGAGCGCCCTGATCTACGCCCGATCGAGCGGCCGAATCGGCCGATCGCGCCTCAGGTCAGCAGCGCCTTCTCGCGCGTCGGTGAGATCAAGCAGCTCGACGAAACGACCGCCAGCCGGCTGGAGAGGCTGACCCTCACCCACACCCTGGCGCCGTGGATCGTGCTCCCCAACTGCTTCTACTCGCGCCGGTTGGTGTGCACCGCGGTGACCGACGAGAACGGTTTCTTCAATTGCTGCTTCCCGTGGTGGCCCTTCCATCTGCGCCGTGGCCGCCTACGCTTCGACGCCCTGCCCGATGTCATCCTGCGGGTGACCCAGGTGATCGATGGTGTCGAGACGGTGATCTACATGGATCCCTACAGCAGCACACGCTGGAACGTCTGCAACGCGCACATCGATCTCTTCCTCGATAACGACGAGATCCAATGCGGCTCCGGCGGTACCCAGCAGCGCCCGCCGGGCAGCCAGGTCTTCCTGACGCGCATCGGTGACGACGAGGTCTACCGTATCGACCAGGGCACCGGGCTCTACAACGAGGGGTCCCTGCAGAACGTCGCCTACGGCAGCAGCCTCCTCACCTATGCCCAATTCGGCGACGCGCTGAGCAATCCCGCCGGGGGTCAGAAGTACTACCGACTGTCCTGGCGACGCCAGGGCTCGGCCGCCTGGACGCCGATCAACAGCGGGCTGACCGATACCCGGGTCCACAAGGCGACCAACTTCAGCGAGTCCCATAACCTCGGCCCCCAGACCGTCGGCGGCCAGAGTGCGCTGTACGAAATCCGCGATTTCAACAACTACCTCTGGTACAACCCGGACCTGATCGGCACCTGGCAGACCCTCCTGGCCGAGACCGACACCGGCCGCTTCACCCTGCGGCTCGAGGTCTTCGACGACGCCGGCAACGCATTGAGCTCGGCCGACGTCGACTATCGCGACGGCACCGTGGCGCCACCGGCGGTGCTGCCGCCGATGCTCGATCGCTGCGACCTGATCATCCGCCTCGACAACAAGCCGCCGGTGGTCGACTTGGGAATCCCAGCGGTGCTCAACGATTGCGGTGTAATCCCCGCAGCCAACGTTCCGCCGCTCAATCTCAACATCAGCGTGTCGCAGGAGAACGGGCGCCTGCACAGTTGGGGCCTGCGCTACACCAAGGGCGTCTCGAACACCGAGAAGGACATCGTCCTCGACAGCGGCGCCTCGAACACCGGTCAACCGGGCAGTGTCACCCAGACGATCAACGTCGCTGACCCGCTTGGCATCAACATGCTGGCCACCCTCAGCGGAACCTGTGCCTATGCCCTGGAGCTGTGGGCCTACCCCCACATCCGCAACGGGCGGCACTTCATCTACAGAAGGGAGGTGCACAAGGCCATCGCAATCGATAGCTAGGTCATCGGACAAGCTTCCCAAACCACCAAGGAGCGCCCGAGGCCTTGGCTTCGGGCGCTCCGACCTTGCGATGTCCAAGAATGAACAACCCTTGCCAAGACCCTTGCGCCCAGGCCCCATCATGAGCCGGCCTCGCCCAAGGACTTACCGCGTGGCGATCACTGCCATGGCCTTGGTCGCCATGGGGGTTCTGTGGAGTGCTCTGCAACCGCCGCAGGCCACCACGATTCTCGTCATCTGCCCGGCAGAGACCCAATCGACCCCGGCCGGCGATCCACCGCTCAGCGTCGCCGGGTTGCACCGCGCTCGCCAGCTGGCCCGTTTCGCCGCCGACATCCCCCTCGACGCCCTGTACGCCCCGGACCTGCAGCGCACCCTGCAAACTGCCCAACCCCTAGCCAGCTCGACCGGCCTGCGGATCACCCCCCTACCGCCCGATCCCCAGACCCTCGACCAGACCATCCGCCGCTCCCATCGCGGCACCGCGGTGGCCATCGTCAGCCGCTGCGACCAGGCGACGGCGATCGTCGCAAGCCTCCTCGGCGAGCCAGCGGCGGGGATTGCAGCGCTCGATGAAGCGACGCTCTACCTCGTCACCCGGTTTCGCCGCCGCCAGGCCAACGCCCTACGATTCCACTACGGCGAGGTGCCTGCCCCCTAGCCAGCCATCATGGCGGAGGCCATGAGCGAGCAGCTATCATGGCGGAGGCCCTGAGCGAGCAGCTATCATGGCCTACGCCATGAGCGAACCGCCGTTCGTCGCCTTTGGACCATCCCACCTACTGACCGTCGCCACTATCTTGGCGGTCAGCCTCGGCCTGCCGACGGCCCTACGGCTCTGGGGCTCGGAGCGCCTGATCCAGCGCGTCGGGATCGGTCTCGCCGTCTTCATCGTCGTCCACGAGGTGTTCAAGACCTGGGTCCTGGTAGGGCTCTACGACGAGCCGCTGAACCGTCATCTGCCGCTGCAGATCTGTGGCATGGCGGTGTTGATGGCAGCGGTCGTCTTGGTCTGGCGACCTTTTCGACTGTACGAGGTGATCTACTTCTGGGGCCTTGCCGGTGCCGTCCAGGCCCTGTTGACGCCGGAGATCCCCTGGGACTTCCCCAACCTCGTCTTCCTCGGCTTCTTCATCAGCCACGGCATGATTCTCGTCGGCCTGTTCTACGCCACCATCGCCTTCCGAATGCGGCCCACTTGGAGTTCGATACCGAGGGTCTTCGCCATCACCCTGGCTTATGCCTTCGTGATCGTGGCGCCTCTCAACGTGCTGCTCGACACCAATTTCATGTACCTGCGCGGGCTGCCATCGACCGGCTCGGTGCTCGACCTCTTCGGTCCGTGGCCCTGGTACATCGCCGGGGCGGCGCTCTTCACCCTGGCCTCTTTCGTGGTCTATTACCTGCCCTTCGCGATCCGCGATCTGGTCGTCGCCCGGCGCGCCAGCTGAGCCGCCTAAAACCTTTCCAACAAGCGAGCAAGAGGCCTGATGGGCCTGGCAAACCGAATTGACACAATGCCCCTATGGGTTCCTGCGTCAACCCGCGTCGCAATGTGTCAAGAACCGTAGAAATCCACCAGAAATTCCTTTCAAAGGTCGGTGACCGAGGGCTAAGATCTTCGTCGGAGCTCTCCTGTGACCGACGAACGCATCACCGAGCTACTCAACCAATGGAGCGCCAGCGCTGCCGACGAAGGCGGCACAGCCTTTGCCCTGGTCTATGACGAGCTGCGGCGGATCGCAGCGGCCTACCTGCGCCGGGAACCGCCGGGCCACGTGCTGCAGGCCACCGGTATCGTGCACGAGGCTTTCCTGCGCCTGTCCGAGCAAAGCGGCTTCGAGTGGCGTGACCGCAACCACTTCTTCGCCTTCTCCTCACGTATCATGCGCCGCGTCCTGGTCGACGAAGCGCGGCGGCGCAAACGGGCCAAACGTGGCGGCAGTGCCGTCCACATCACCCTCGAAGACGCCGAGAAGCTGGCCGCCGAGCCGGATGTGGACGTCTTGCGAATCGACGAAGCG
>JBCCGX010000338.1:0-9080 GCA_039029035.1 Acidobacteriota bacterium
CCTCTTCGGCTGTTCGCTCTACGTACCGGAGGTGGGCTTCTTCCTCAACAACGAGATGGACGATTTTGCTACCGCTCCCGGTCGACCGAATCTTTACGGTCTGGTTCAGGGTGAGGCCAACGAGGTCCGTCCCGGCAAGCGAATGCTCTCTTCGATGAGCCCGACGGTCGCCTGGCGTGAGGGTGAGGCGGTCGCCTTGGGAGCTCGCGGTGGCTCCCAGATTCCGACCGCTACCCTGCAGGTCCTGCTCGCCTTCTGGCTTGACGGGGATGGCCTGCAGGCGGCTCTCGACCGACCGCGGATACACCATCAATGGCTACCCGACAGCCTGTTCGCCGAGCCCGACGCCCTGTCGCCCGAGACCCGCGCGGTGCTCGAGGCTCGCGGTCATGTGGTGCAGGAGAGGTCGAGTATCGCGCAGGTCAACGCGGTGCGTTGGCTCGCGGGTGGCCGGGTCGAAGCGGCGGCGGATCCGCGCGGTGGCGGTGGTACGCCCGGCGTTGTCCGGCCGCTCCACTGAGCGCAAGCAAGAGAATCAATGAGGCTCGTCGCCTCGAGGGGATCGATATGCAAGAAAAGAGAATCAGCATCGGTTGGATCCTGGTCGGTATCGCTCTGGCGGTCGCGGGTTGTCAGAAAGAGGAGCCGCCGGCGCCGCCGCCGTCGGTGCGGGTGGAGAATCCGCAGCTCGGCATGGCAATTGCGGCTTTGGCACCGGATTTCGAGGTGACGGCCAACGATGGCCAGACGATCGAGCTGAAGCCGACCGGCGAGGCGGCGACAGGTACGGTGACCGTGCTGGCGGGCGAGCCCGAGACCGGTGGCATCAACCTCGTGGCCGCCGTGCAGCAGCACAAGGTCGAGATCCTCGAGCATCCCGACGGTGACTACAAGGGTCAGGCGGAGTACGTTTCGCCCCTCGGCACCACCTTCGCCTCGCGTGGCCGCTACACCGAAGGTGGCGCCACGGTCGAAGAGCGGGTGATCTACATGGTGCATCCCAAGGGCGACCGGACACTGCAGGTGGTCTACCTCTATCCGGCGGGAGACGACACCCAGGCGCGGCTCGACGCCTTGATGAACGGCATCGTTGGCGAGCTCGAAGAGCTGCCGGCGGCGCCGCCGCCCGCCGCGGAGTAATGCCCAAGATGCCGAAGGCGCCGCTGCGGCCGCGCCGGAACGTCGGCTTCAAGGACGTTCTGGCGCGGCTCGATGCGCACGAGCGTCCTTATGATCGGGAGCTGCTGACCTCGATTTTCGAGTTTACGGATGCGATGCATCGCAACCAGACGCGGCGCTCCGGTCAGCCCTACATCATCCATCCGGTCTATGTTGCCTATATTCTGGCGGACCTGAAGTTCGATCAGGCCTGCGTCGCGACCGGCCTCCTGCATGATGTGCTGGAGGACACGCTGACGACCAAGGCCGTGTTGGAAGAGAAGTTCGGTACCGACATCGCCGAGCTGGTCGACGGGGTGACCAAGATCGGCAAGCAGGAATACGTCCGCCGCGACGAAGCGCAGGCCGAGACCTTCCGCAAGATGATCCTCGCCTCGGCGCGCGATCTGCGAGTGATTCTGGTCAAGCTTGCCGATCGCCTACACAACATGATGACCCTCGAGCATATGTCGCCCGAGGCCCGCCGTCGGATCGCCTCGGAGACGCTCGAGATCTACGCCCCGATCGCCCTGCGCCTGGGGATGTCCAAGCTACAGGGCGATCTCGAAGATCTGGCGTTCTACTTCCGCTACCCACGCCAGTTCGCCGAGCTCGAGGCCAAGATTCGCGAGAAGATGAAAGTGGCCAAGAACTCGCTGCAGCGCATCGCGCAGCAGCTCAGGAGCGGCCTCGAGAAGGCGGGCATCCAGGCTGAGATCAGCTATCGGGTGAAGCGCTACTACTCGATCTATCGCAAGCTGCTGCGCCAAGGGGTCGATATCTCACAGCTCTACGACTACCTGGCCTTCCGCGTCATCACCGAGAACCTCACCGACACCTACGCCGCCTTCGGCGTCGTGCACCAGAGCTGGCGGCCGATTCCCGGCCGCTTCAAAGATTACATCGCGATGCCGAAGCCGAATCTCTACCAATCACTGCACACCACGGTGATCGGCGACAAGGGGCAGCCTTTCGAGGTGCAGATCCGTACCCGCGAGATGGATCTGATCGCCGAGGAAGGGATCGCGGCCCATTGGCAGTACAAAGACGATCAAGCCCAGAGTGGCGATCCGAACATCCTCTGGCTGCGCCAATTGCTCGAGTGGCAAAAGGAGGTCAAGGAGCCGCGGGAGTTCCTGAGCGCTCTCAAGATCGATCTCTACCCGGACGAGGTCTACGTTTTCTCACCCAAGGGTGAGGTCTATGCTTTCCCACGCGGTGCGACCCCCCTCGACTTCGCCTACCGCATCCACACCGAGCTCGGCCATCGCTGCTCGGGAGCGCGGGTCAACGGCAAGCTGGTCGCCCTCAAGAAGCCGCTGTCCAATGGTGACATGGTGGAAATCATGACCGGCCCGGGTCGCAAGCCGAGCCGTGACTGGTTGAATCTGGTGGCCACCTCGCGTGCCCGCAGCAAGATTCGACACTGGCTCAACACCGAGCAGAAGCGCGAGGCACAGACGATCGGTCGCCAGATGCTCGAGCGCGAGCTCAGAAAGCTACATCGAAGCCCCAAGCGGGTCTTCGACAGCGA
Organism: Acidobacteriota bacterium; assembly: GCA_039029035.1. Classification (GTDB taxonomy): domain Bacteria; phylum Acidobacteriota; class Thermoanaerobaculia; order Multivoradales; family J023; genus JAAELT01. The sequence goes on from JBCCGX010000338.1 coordinate 2,693, forward strand.
CGCCATGAAGGCGCTGCTGGAAGCCGAAGGCCTGTCGCGAGTGGAGGAGATCTGGCAACGCCTCGGCTATGGCCGGATCCCGCTCAAGAAGGCGGTCAATCGCCTGGTTGGCGAGGATGGCACGACAGGGACGCCGCAGCTCGGACCGTTGCAGCGAGCGATGGGCCGACTGATGCCGGGCGGTGGCCCGGTCACGGTCAAAGGGGCGTCCGATCTCATGGCCACCCTCGCCAAGTGCTGCGATCCGGTGCCCGGTGACGAGTTGGTGGGCTATGTGACCCGCGGGCGTGGCATTTCGGTGCACTCCGAGACCTGCCCGAATGTCAAGAATCTCGACTTCGACCCTGAGCGCCTGATCGAGGTCGAGTGGGCGTTCCGGCCTGCCTCGGTCTATCCGGCGGTCCTGGCGATCGAGACCGAGGACAAGACGGGCATGCTGGCTCGGCTGACCGAAGTCATCGCCAAGGAGTCCTCGAACATTCGGCAGTTCGAAGCCGACACCGAGACCGGCCGTGGCGTCATGGAAGTCGTCGTCGAGGTGCGCAACCGCAAGCACTTGGAGCGCCTGTGTGCTGCGATCGACTCGATCCCGGGTGTGCTCGAAGTGTCCAGGCGGGTCGGCGGCGGTGCGCTCAAGCGCCGGCCGAGGATACAGCGCAGCCGGGTGCCGTCCTAGCCGGGTGCCGCCCTAGCCGGGATCAGCTCGTTGGAGTGTCGGCTTCCGGGTTCCAGTTGCGCACCGGGGGCTTTTGGATCTTGCCGTTGCGCAGACAGCGGGTGCAAATCCAGACCCGGCGGGTCGCGCCGTCGATGACGGTGCGCACGCGCTGCAGGTTGGCTTTCCAGGTCCGGTTAGTCACGTTGTGCGCGTGGCTGATGCTGTGTCCGCTGACAGTGCCTTTATCGCAAATCGCACATCTCTTGGCCATGATGAGCTCCTTCTATGCAGGGGGATCCGCCCGGACGACCGGGGGAGGCGGAGTTTCTCATACCGCCAACGGTCACGCAAGGCGTTTCGCCGACGAGATCCAATCGCTGCTGCGCATCGCGAGCTGTTGCCGGGACCTCGGGGCCTGGATTGGGTGTCGCTCTCGCCGATCTCGCAGGCCGCGCTCAGAAGAGACTGGGGCTCGCGCCAGAAATACCGAGGCTTACGCCAGCGGCCATCGAGCGTTGTTTTTCGAGACACTTATGGCTAAAAGCAAATCGATGTTCTTGACACCCTCAAGGCCTACTGTTACGCTCGGGAAAAGCTTTAAGGATTGGAGTTAACCTAGCATCAATACTGTCTTTTCGAAGACATCGACTCCGCGTTTAGAGGGCCCGAAGCGGGCCTTCGAAGAGGCGGAAAACGAAGCCATGAGGTCACTGTTCAGAGCCATCGGAGCCGAGTTCTGCCAGTCATCTGAGGGCTGCGTCGAGGCATCGTAACACCAGAAGGCAACCGGTCATGATCTTCAACCGTTCGAAAGGCGTCGTCGGTCTCGACATCGGTAGCGCGACTGTCAAGCTGGTCGAGCTCAAGGAGCGCAAGGGTGGACAGTTCACCCTGCAGCGCATCGGCGTCGAGCCGTTGTCGCCGGAAGCGATCGTCGACGGCTCGATCATGGACTCGTCCCTGGTCGTGGACGCGATCCAGAAGCTCAACGATCAGACCGGAGTCAAGAACACCAGCTTTGGCACGTCGGTATCCGGCCACTCGGTCATCATCAAGAAGATCGAGCTCCCGGCGATGGAGCCCGACGAGCTGGCAGAGTCGATCCAGTGGGAGGCCGAGCAGCACATCCCGTTCGACATCAACGACGTGCGGCTCGACTACGTCACACTCAGCGAGGACGACCCGGGTCTCGAAAACATGGAGGTGCTGCTGGTCGCGGTCAAGCGCGAGAAGGTCAACGACTACGTGTCGGTGATCTCCCAGAGCGGCAAGAGCCCGGCCCTGGTGGATGTCGATGCCTTCGCCATCCAGAATGCCTACCAGCTGAACTACGACCTCGATCCGCTGAAGGTCGTGGCGCTGATCAACATGGGCGCTGGTGTGACCAATATCAATGTGATCGCCCGCGGCCAGAGTGTCTTCTGGCGCGATATCTCCTTCGGGGGTAATCAGTTCACCGAAGCCTTGCAGCGCGAGTTCAATCTGTCGTTCGACCAGGCCGAGCTGCTCAAACGTGGTGAGTCGGTGGGTAGCTATTCGGCCAACGACGCGCGCAAGGTGCTCGACGCAGTCTCGGCCGAGATGGCCAACGAGATCCAGAAGACGTTCGATTTCTTCGGCGCCACATCCTCCGAAGGGCCGGTCGACGAGCTGATCCTCTCCGGTGGCTGCTCCCTGACCCCGAACTTGCAGGAAGTGCTGCGCGAGCGTTTCGGAGTCCCTACCGAGCTGCTCAATCCGTTCCGGCGCATCCACTTCAAAGAGAGCGATTTCAATCGCGAATGGCTGGACTCCATCGCGCCGATGCTCGCCGTGTCCGTTGGCCTGGGTGTGCGCAAAGCGGGCGATGTCGATGCCGGCGATTTGCTGACGCGGATCAATCTGCTCTCCGAAGGGCGCCGACCGGTCGTTGCACGCAAGACGCGGCCGAAGATCAACTTCGGCGATCAAGACCCGAGCCTCTACTTTCTCAGTGGCGGCGTGGCAGCCGGCCTGCTGGTGGCCGGTGGCTGGTGGTACCTGTTGAATTCGAACATCAGGGGAGTGGATACCGAAATCCGCAAAGCTGAGCGTGAGGTCGCCGAGCTGCGGCCGATCCTGCAGGAAGTCAACGACTTCAAAGCCAAGCAGCGCGAGTTGGAGCGCAAGATCAACGTCATCAACGACCTCACGTTGAAGCAAGAGGGGCCGGTGCAGATCATGGACCGTATCTCTCGTGCGCTGCCGGATTTGCTGTGGCTCAAGACGATGAACTTCCGTGGCAGGACCGTCGACTTGACCGGCACCGCGTTCAATACCAATGCCATCGCCTCGTTTATCGAGAACCTCGACAAGGTGCCCGAATTTCGAGAGCCCGATACCCGCGACATCACCCGCGGCGGTGGTGGTGGCAGTTACAATTTCCGGATCAGTTTCCGGTTCGACCAAAGACCGCCGACGCCACCTGCTCCGGAGGGCGGCGTGGCGCCGGAAGCGGCTGCTGCTGCGGCCGCACCCTGAAGTGGTCGGATCGCAGCCGAGGGGTCTGAACGAGGTGAGAACGAATGGCCGTTGAAACCGGACTAGAAGGCAAGCCGTGGTACGTCTCGGCGGGGGTCGCCGTCGCTCTGGCGATCGGTTTGGTCGTGGCGTTCAAGTACGCCAAGCTCAACGAGATGGATCGCACCATCGTGCGCAAGGAGCGCAAGCTCCAAACCCTCGAGCGGGAGATCAACGAAGGCCGCTCGGCGATGAAGAGCCTGCCGCAGTTCCGCGAAGAGGTCGGGCGTTTGCAGTTGGAGCTCGACAAGCTCCTGCGGATTCTCCCTTCGCGACGCAATACCGAGGATTTGCTTCGGCGCATTCGCCGGTTGACAGAGCAGGGCGATTTCGATCTATTGCGCTTCACACCACGAGGCCTCGCAACGCGGGACTTCTACAGTGAGTGGCCGATCAATATCCATCTCAACGGCAAGTACCACAATCTGGCGCTGTTCTTCGATCGAATCCGTCGCTTTTCGCGCATCATCAATGTCGAAGATCTGCGAGTTAGCACCATCCGAGGCCGCCACAGTATCTCGGCGAACTTCGTGATCAAGACCTTCATTTACAACCCTCCACCGCCTGAACCTGAGGAAACCAGCTAATGTCGAGGATGTTGCGCGGCCTGTCAATCCTGTTCCTGGCTGGCGCCCTGTGCGCCGCGTCGGCCTATGGACAGGACGAGGATTTTGTTCCCGATGAGGAACAGCCAGCACAAGAGGCGACAGATTTCAGCGCCATCGACGACATGCTGAAGCTGGACGAAGAGGTTCTGTCCGACCCTTCGACCTATTCCTACGACCCCGAATCGCGCCGTGACCCCTTCCAGTCACTGATCCGCAAGCGCAGTCCGGCTCGGCGCTCCGAGAAGCGCCCGGACGGTCCGGCGGGACTGTTGATCGACGAGCTCGAAGTGGAAGGCGTTTTCGTCCTGGACGACGGCCCGGTCGTCCAGGTGCAGAGTGCCAGCCAAGAGACCAGCTTTCTGCTGCGTATCGGCGATCAGCTGTGGGATGGCGACGTGATTCGAATCGGCTTCGACGAAGTGGTTTTCAAGCAATCGGTCAACGATCCGACGGCCCTCAAACCGTTTCGTGAGGTGTCCAAGAAGCTGAACTGACGGGCCTCGCAGCTCGACGGCATTTGATCGCGAAGCACTCAGGAGATGACAGGAGAAGAGCATGTGGACGAGCCGTGCAGTCTCCGAGAAGGATCGCAAGCAGCCTGCGAGCCCGCAGCGTGGCTTGCAGGCTCGCAAAACGACAAGGCTCGCAAACCAGTGAGATGGAGCGCATCGAGATGAAAGCGGATTCTGAAAGACGAATGAGCGCACCGATCGCTGGGTGGTGGGTCGCCGCTTTGGCTGCCGCAGCTCTGGCCGTGCAGGTCGGTTGTTCTTCGAGCGGTCAGCCGCGGCCTCAATCGGGTAACACGGAAACGTCCGAAGCGGCGCGGCCGGAAGGTGCCGTTTCGACCGCCCAAGTCCGGCAGCCGGCCGAGATTCGGTCGCTGGAGCTCGCGGCCAAGGCCGGTGCCGAAGCGGTCGAGCTGACGGCCAGCCGGCCACTGGTGTGGACCAGCTTTCGCGATGCGGCCGGCGATCTGGTGATCGAGCTACCGAACAGTGTGCCGTCCAGCGCGGTCCGGAGCATCGATTCGGATAGCGGATTGATCACCTCGGTCGGTATCGAGCGCATCGACGATGCGGCGCGGCCTCTGACCCGATTGGTCGTCAAGACTCGCGAGCCGAGTGAGCACTCGTTGTCCGGTGACGGAGATCTCTTGCGGATCCAGTTGGCGACGGTCGGCAGTGTCGCCGCTGCGGCGCTGGTGACGCCACCGGTTTCCGCACCGCCACCACCGCCGCCGGCGTTGGCCTACGAGCCGCTGCCGGAGGAAGACTTGATGGCGCCCTCCGAACCGGCCGTAGCGACCCAGCTCGGTACCCCGGAGGCTCCGGTGCAGGGCCCGCCGCCGAGCGGCGTGGCGGCCAGTCAGCTCTTTTCGGTGGATATTCTGGAAAGCGGTGAGCCGACCGTGGTGCGCATCGCTGGTGACGGCGAGTTCGCCTACTCGATGTTTCGCCTCGAGAATCCGGAACGGTTTGTCGTCGACCTGTCAGGCGTCGTCAACACGGCCGGCAGCTCGACCCTGCCGGTCGCCAGCAATCAGGTCGATCAGATCCGGATCGGTCAGTTCAAGCCGCGGCCCGATCCCGTGTCTCGGGTCGTCTTCGACTTGCACCAGGCCACGGCGCCGCGCATCGAGCGTACTGCCGATGGCCTGACCGTGACTTTCGGTGCCCCCGCTCTGGCGGCGGCCGGCACGTCGGCGATGGCCAAACCCGAGATGATGGCGGCCAGTGAACCGCCCGAGCCGGAGCCTCGATACGAGGTCGAGCCGGACGTACCCGAGACCCAGATGGCGGCGAGCGAGCCGCAGGCCGCGGTCATGGACCCGCTGGCTGAGAGCACTGGCCCAGAGTCGACGAGCTTCGAAGAGCCTCGAGTCGCGACCTCCGAACCTGCCGTTCCGACCTACGAGCCGCCGGTGGAAGCCGAAGACATCGAGGCCGAGCCGATGGTGGCCGGGGTGTCGAGCCCTGAGCCGCCGCCGATGATGGCCGAAGCCGACCCGCCGCCGGCTCCGGTGTACACGCCACCTCCAGTTGCCCCGGCCGCTGCTCAACGAGCGACGCCTCAGCCGGTCTCACCACAGTCCGTCTCACCACAGTCCGTCGCTTCTATTTCGCAGGCGGTCGGCACCAGCGATGTCGCTCTCTTCGAAGCCCAGCAGGTGCAGGTCGACGTCGATCCCCGGCTGGAGGAGAAAGAGAAGTTCCTCGCGTCTTTCGGCACGCTGGTCATCGACAAGCAGGAAGACCAGTACTACGGCGAGCTCATCGACATGTCGCTACGGAAGGCGGACCTGGTCGAGACGCTGCGCTCCTTCGCCACCATCAGCGATCTCAACTTCGTGATCCAGCCTGGCGTCGGCGGTACCGTCACGGTGGAGCTCAAGGGAGTGCCCTGGGATCAGGCGATGCACCAGATCCTCAAGATCAACAATCTGGGGATGGATATCGACGGCACCATCGTACGGATCGCGCCGACGTCCCAGTTGCGGGCCGAGGCGGAAGAGCAGCGACGACTGCAGCAGATCCAGCAGCAGTCGGTGCCCCTGCGCACGGTGATGCGGAGCCTGAGCTAC
>JBCCGX010000339.1:0-9079 GCA_039029035.1 Acidobacteriota bacterium
CATTGGCATCGGCCCGAGCAACGCCGCGACCAGGCGTTCGACGTCGCCGTCGGCGGCATACGATGGGCCAGGCACGACCAAGGTGGTGACGACCACAGCCACGGTCAGCAGAGCAGCGAACCGTCGGCGTGCTGCGGGGAAAGCTCGATGGGCGATGCTGGGCTGGAAAGACATGGCTCGACTCCGGGACGGGTATTGGCAGGACTCGTCGTTCCGCCGAGGGCTCTCGGCGAAACGTGTCGAGGTGGGCTCTAGATGGTGGCCGTAGTCTACCGTGGCAGCGCTAGATCCGCTGACCCGTGAGACCGTTGGGACCGGTTCGGGTCAGGTCTGTGAGGGCAGCCCGGGCACGCCGCAGACCCTCGGCGGCAGCGGGGGAGTCGTCGAGATGGTAGATGTGTTCCGCTTCCTGCAGTAGCTGCTGGGCCGCGCGAGCCTCGCCTTGCCTGGCGAGGCCCGTCCCCAGGGCGACTGCAGTGTGGGCGATCAAGGGGTCCGTGCGGTGCAGGGCCGCCCGACGACGGCTGTAGGCTTCGCGCAGACTGGCGACCGCGTCGTCGACCTGCTCCAGCTCGAGGAGCACTTCGCCCAGCCCGGTCAGGGCGTGGGCCGGGCCGGGATGGTCGTGGGCGACGAAACGCCGACTGATCGCCAGACTGGCGCGATAGGCCTCGGCCGAGGCCGGGAGATCACCGCCGCGGTGCAAGACGTAGCCCAGCGCCGCCCAGCCGCGGGCGACGTCAGGGTGCTGCTCGCCGAGGAGCTGCCGGCGGATGGCCAGAGCCCGGCGCAGCATCTCTTCCCCGGCCGAGCCTCCGCCCTGGTGTGCCGACCAGAGGCCGAGGGAGACCAGGGAATCGGCCACGGCGGGGTGGCTGTCGCCGTAAACTCGCTGGTTGAGCGCCAGCGCCTCGCGGTGCAGGGCCCCAGCCTGTTGCGGCTGCCCTTGACGAGAGACAGCAGCGGCCAGGTTGTGCAGGTTGATCGCGACCTCGGGGTGGTCGGCACCGAGGTTGCGCTGTTGGATTGCCAAGGCTTCGCGGATGCAATCCGCCGCGGCGACGGCGTCACCGAGCTCGTAGCGGATCAGGCTCAGGCCGTTGAGGCTGCGGGCAAGATCGGGATCGTCCGGCGCCAGCTGGCGACGTTGCCACTCCAGTGCCGCCTGTTGCAGGTCCAGAGCCTCGCGGAGCTGGCCCTGGTAGGCCAGAGCCAGAGCGAGGTCGCTGGTGCTGGCCGCGACCTGCCGATGGCTGTCGCCGAGCAACTGGCGACGCAGGACCAGGGCCTCCCGATGCAGCGCCTCGGCGACCGGGTAGTGCTGCATGGCGGTGCGCAAGGCGCCGAGGTTGGCAAGGCTCTCGGTGACCTCCAGCGGCGCCGTCGTCAGCCGTTGGCGACGCAGCTCGAGCGCTCTTTCGAGCAAGGGGAGCGCTTGGTCGAGGAGTCCCAGCCCCTGGTAGACCTGGCCGATGGTGTCGAGAGCGGCTGCCTGGACGGCCGGCTGACCGGCCAACTCTTCGACTCGGGCGGCGCCGCGATCGAGGATCTCTCGCGCGGTCAAGGTGTTGCCCCGCACTTTGGCCGGGTCGGCGCCCTCGAAGAGATCGAACAGCAGGCGCGAAACCTGGGCTACCTTGTCGCGCTCGTGTTCGGCCCGGTCGCGCTCGTCGCGGGTGCTCTCGACCTGGTGCAGCAAGGCGAGGGAGAAGGCGCAGATCATCGCCACGAAGGTGGTGGCGACCGCCGCCGCCAGCCGGTGGCGACCGAGAAACTTGCCCAGCCGATAGCCCCAGGTCGGATCCTCGGCCCGAACCGGCAGGCCGGTGAGAAAGCGCCGCAGGTCGTCGGCCAGTTGCTCGGCCGAAGCGTAGCGCCCCTCGGGCTCTTCGCAGAGGGCCATGCGGATGATCTTGCACAGATCCTCCGGGGCGTGCCAGCAGCGGCTTGTGTCATCGTCACGCCGGTCGTCTCCGACGAGACGGTCGAGGAGCAGACCGAGGGAGTAGATGTCGGTGGCGGTGGTCAAGCGCTTACCGTTGCGTTGTTCGGGGCTGGCCCACTCGGGCGTCATCGGCCGGCAGCCCGTGCGGGTCGCCTCGGCGGTGGGGGAGCGGTCGTCGTCGGCGAGGAGCTTGGCGATGCCGAAGTCGAGCAGCTTGGGCATGCCATCGCGGTCGACCAGGACGTTGGACGGCTTGATATCGCGATGGATGATCAGGTTGCGATGGGCGTAGTGCACCGCCGAGCACAAGCGGATGACGAGCTCAAGGCGCTCGGCCGCCGGTAGCTGGTGCTCAGCGCTGTAGAGGTCGATGCGAACGCCATCGATACGCTCCATGACGAAGTAAGGCCGGCCGGCGGTATCGCTACCTCCATCGAAGAGCCGGGCGATGTTGGGATGCTCCAGGCTGGCAAGGATCTGGCGCTCGGCGCGGAAGTGACGCAGGACACCGGCCGTGTCGAGGCCGGGTTTGATGCGCTTCAAGGCGACCTGGTGGCGATAGGTCCCGTCGGCGCGCTCGGCCAGGTAGACCGTGCTCATGCCGCCTTCCCCGAGGCGTTGCAAAAGGCGGTAGGGGCCGACCTGCGGGGTCAATGTCGCGTCGGGGGCCGGCTCAGCGAAGGCGTCCGCTGCGGGCTTTTCGAGGAAGTCGCCAGCCCGGTCGAGGGCCTGGAGCAACTTCTCGACCTCGCTGACCAGTTGCGAATCGTCCCGCGAGGTGGTCGCCAGGTAGGTGGCGCGCTCCGCCGGCGCTAGCGCCAGAGCACTGTGCAGGGCGGTCTCGATCTGCTGCCAGCGCCCCGGCGTCACGCCGCCTCCGGCGTCAGGGCCTGGAAGAGCCACGCCTTGGCGGCGAGCCAGTGACGGGTCACGGTGGCGGTGGAACAGCCTAAGGTGGTGGCGATCTGTTGGAGGTCGAGACCGACGAAAAAGCGCAGCTCGACAATCTCCGCCTTGCGTGGATCGAAAGTGGCGAGGTCGTTCAGCGCTTGATCGAGCGCCACCAAGTCCGGCGGGCGATCGGCGGCGAGATCGTCCAGGGTGGTCAAGGACAGGGCGCGGGCGCCACCGCCGCGTTTTTGGTACCGATGGTGGCGGGCGTGGTCCACCAGGATGCGCCGCATCACCCGGCCGGCGAGAGCGAAGAAGTGGCCGCGGTTCTTGATCCGCTCGGGCGGTGAGCCGACCAACCGCAGATACGCCTCGTTGACCAGGGCGGTGGGATCGAGGGTGTGACCGCGGCGCTCGTGCAGGAGGCAGCCCGACGCCAGGCGCCGCAGCTCTTTGAAGACGAGAGGTATGAGCTCGCGCCCCGCGGTCTCGTCGCCAAGGCTCCAAGCACGCAATAGCCGAGTGGTGTCCGTCGCCGTGGTCGGCGACTCGAGGATCGCCGCGGCTGAGCTCGTGCAACGCCGCCCCGGCTGTTGCCGTTCGATAGCTGTCATTCCGATTGCTGTCGCCATGTCAGATCCTTACCACGAGGTCAGACTCGAGGTGTAGCGCCGCGCCACCAATCGAGCCTTGCCTGGGATGGATAGACGATCTGGGCGACTTCTGGGCCCCTCGAAGCCTCCTGGACCACCGCGCCGAAAAAACTTTCGAGGGTTTGATCAAATCCGCCGCCGATTCCCGCAGGGACTCGGCGGAACGGGAGATGCCCTCTCGTGCTCCAACATGGAGACGGTCTATGCAACCCTTTCAGTCGAATCGCAGCGCGTTGGGCCTGGCCACATTCGCGCTGTTCGCCAGCGGTGTGGCCAGCGCCGATCCCTTGCAGTACTTCATCGACGACCCCAAGGTCGTCGTCGGTGGGACGGAGTTGGGGGCTGACCCCGGCTTCACCTTCGACTTCGATGTTGACCGGATGACCTATCTCAACGTGCAGCCGGTCAAGGTCGGCAACACGTTCTATCTCTGGACCCAAACGAGCTGGGACACTGCCGGCTGCCGGATGGGGCCGCCGAGCGGCGACAATGTGCTGGTTTTCGAGTCGATCGAGGCGGACGGCGAGTTCCTGCCGCGGGGGCACCATGGCGGACCGATCAGCCAGGCCGATCTACGGCAAGCGATGGTCACCGGTGACGACGCCCACAACTGCCAGCCCGGTCACTACTGGGGTGTCGGTGACGTGGTCCCCTTCAACCATTCCTACCTGGCGACCTTCGACCTGGCGCGCAGCTCGGAATTCATCGACTTCGTCAAATGGGAGCTGCGTCTGGCGCGGTCCGACGGCGCTGACCTGACGTCCGAACCGATCACGTTTGCCCACACCGTGCCGTGTGGCATCGAGCCCTTGGGGCAGGAGTACGCCTGCCTGCCGCCGACCACCGGCCCGAACCGAATTCTTATCGAACCCGTCCCGCACGTCATCGACGAGCATCGGGTCGGCATGATCTACCAACACTGCCTGGCCGACGCGGCTGAGGGCACCTACACCGACTGCCATCGCAACCATCTGATCGTCGAGTTCCAGGATTTCGACGCCGATCCGACGCTGATGACCGTCCGGGTGCGCGACCAGGCAGGGGTCTACCGCACCCTCGATCCGGCGACGAACTACCGTATCGATTTCGAGCAGGGCAGTATCCCTGGCAGTGAGCCGTTGAATCGGATCCTGAACATTCGAGGTGAATGGGTCGCCTTCTACCGTGGCTTCAATACGGTGTTGGATCCCGGCTTTTGCGCCAATGTACCGGCCGAGGGTCAGCCCTACGGCACCGCGGTCCAGGGCTCCGAGCCCTGGTATGCCCGCTTCACGCTCAACGCCGATGGCACGTTCAAACAATGGCTGAGCCAGACCGAGCAACCGTTCTTCGATTACTCCCTGAAGGTGCCCAGTCGGGACGGCGCGATCGGCTTCACCTACCCGACGCCTCTGCGCGATGGAGTCGATTGGCACTTTTACAACGTCCAAGATACGGAGTGTCGAGCCAACTTTCTGGGCAACGATCTGATTCACCGGACGATGGATTCCGATACGTTCGATACCTTTTCACTGCAGACCTCGCGACTGGCCGGGCAGACGGTCGAAAGCGCCAATGCCATCTGGCGCGGCAACGAGAACCTGCGTTCGGGCAACGGCCGTGCCAAGGGCCGGGGCGTCGATGAGTGGATGATCGGGCAGGTCGAGATAGACCCGCGCAAGATCATTTTTCTCCAAGCGAGGATGCGGCAGAAGGCGCCCGGGGTTCAGTTTCTCGGCTTCTCGAGCTATGCCGAGGCGCCGTTCATCGATCCACCAGCGCCGCATCTCGGCGAGCCCGAGCACGAATCGACCTACTTTCGCTACCAGAGGAACGGTGAATGGGCGCTCTACGCCCGCCGGGGGGCGGCGGTTTACTTTCTCGCCTCGGGCGATGCACCCGCCGATTGGGTTGCCGGGTCACCGAATACCTTTCGCATGACATGGATCGACGAGCTCAATCAGATCCAGGTCGAGCGGGGCAGTGACCTCGTCGCCCAGGCGGTCTTGCCCTTCGAGCCTATTTTGCGCTTCGCCGGCTTTCAGGGACGGGACAACGTCGACGGCATCTATCTCGGAACCGACGGGTGGGTCGACGACTTCAGCCTGCAGGAGCGAGACGACCTCGGGGTCGTCATCTTGCCTTGAATCCTGACTGATCTTTTGAGGGGGATCAACCGTCGCTGTTCCGGGTGGCGGGAGATCACAACCGTAAGGATTGAAAGGAGGTGATCGAAATGCAAGTTCAAACCGCGCAACGCGCCGGACTTGGCGCCGAAATCATAGGTGCCGGTTGATCTCGACCGAGGTGACTCGATAAGGGGTACCGGCCGCCGGAGAGGCGGCCGGTTTGGTTTTTAAGCGGTGGCGAAAGGTTTGCGAACCGCCGAGGCTCTGTTCTTTTGGATGGCTTGATCAGATTCGCCGCCGATTCCCGCAGGGACCCTGCGGAAGGGGAGATGGTCTCTCGTTCCTCACCATGGAGGCGGTCTATGTATCTATTTCAGACGAATCATGGTTTGACAGGCTTGGCCACGATGGCGCTGCTCGCCAGTGGCGTGGCGAGCGCCGAACCCCAGCAGTACTTCATCGATGATCCGCAGGTCGTCGTCGGCGGTTCCGAGTTGGCGCTCGAACCTGGGTTTGCGTTCACACCTCCCTTCGGCGCCGACAGTCTGACCTATGGCAATGTGCAACCGGTCAAAGTGGGCGACACCTACTACCTGTGGACTCAATCGGGTTGGGATGGCGCCGGTTGTCCTATGGGTCCGCCGGGCGGCGACAATGTGCTGGTTTTCGAATCCAGTGAACCCGACGGAGGCTTCTTGCCGCGCGGCCACCAGGGCGGCCCGATCAGTCAGGCCGATTTGCGGCAAGCCATGGTCACGGGTGATCCCGATCAAAACTGTCGCCCGGGCCACTTCTGGGGCGTCGGGGACGTGATCCCTTTCAACCACGGCTACCTGGCGACCTTTGACCTGGCACGCAGCTCGACCTATGTCGATTTCGTCAAGTGGGAGTTGCGCCTGGCACGCTCGAACGGCGCCGACGTCACCTCGGAGCCGGTCACCTTCGCCCACACCGTGCCTTGCGATCTCGAGCCCCTGGACCAGGACTACGGCTGCCTGCCGCCGCCGGGTCCGAACCGCATCCTGATCGAACCGATTCCGCATGTCATCGACGAGCGCAAGGTCGGCGTCATCTACCAGCATTGCCTGGCCGACGCCGCGGCCGGCACGTTCTCCGATTGCCACCGCAACCACCTGATCGTCGAATTCGGCGACTTTGACACTGACCCGTCGCCGATGGTCGTGCGGGTGCGCGATCTGCAGGGGGTCTATCGCGCCCTCGACCCGGCAACAAACTTCCGGATCGATTTCGAGCAGGGCCGCATCACGGGCAGCGAGCCTCTGACGCGGATCCTCAAGATCCGCGGCGAGTGGGTGGCTTTCTTTCGCGCCTTCAACCCGGATTACGACCCCGGTTTCTGCGACAACGTGCCGGCTGACGGGCAGCCCTACGGCACCTCTGTGCAGAGCTCGGAGCCCTGGTATGCCCGGTTCACGCTCAACGCCGACGGCACCTTCGGCCAATGGCTCAGCCAGACCGAGCAGCCGTTTCTCGACTACGAGGTCCAGATTCCGAGCCGCGATGGTGCGATCGGCTTCACCTACCCGACACCCCTACGCGACGGCGTCGACTGGCACTTCTACCACACCCAGGACACGGAATGCCGGGCAAACTTTCTGGGCAACGACCTGGTGCATCGGACGATGGACTCCGACACCTTCGATATCTTTTCGATACAAACCTCGAGGCTGGCGGGGCAGACGGTCGAAAGCGGCAATGCGATCTGGCGCGGCAACGACAACTTGCGCTCCGGCAACGGCCGGGCCAAGGGTCGAGGGGTCGATGAGTGGATGATCGGTCAGGTCGCGGTGGAGCCGCGCAAGATCCTTTTCCTGGAAGCACGGATGCGGCAGAAGGCACCCGGGTTCCAGTTTCTCGGCCTGTCGAGTTATGCCGAGGCGCCCTTCATCGACCCGCCGGCACCGGAGCCCGGCGAGCCCGACCACGAATCGATCTATTTTCGTTACCAACGAGACGGTCATTGGGCGCTCTACGCACGCCAGGGATCGACGATCTTCTTTCTCGATTCCGGCAGCCCGCCGGTCGGTTGGGTTGCCGGCACTCCCCATACCTTTCGTATGACGTGGCTCGATGACTTCAATTTGATTCAGGTTGAGCGAGACGGTGAGCTTTTCGCTGACGCGGTCTTGCCCTTCGAACCGACGATTCGCTTTGCCGGCTTCCAGGGGCGAGACAACGTTGACGGCACCTATCGTGGAATCGACGGTTGGGTCGACGACTTCAGCCTCCGGATGCGAGACGGCTTAGGGGTCTTCGTCCTGCCTTGAATGGCATTGAGTTGTTCCGCCAGACAGGGGACCAACGACGCAGCCAAGGAAAGGGGGTGATCTGAATGCAAGCACGGACCGGCACGCAAGCCGGTATGGGTATCGAGATCATCGGTTTCGGCTGATCTCGAGCCAGGTGACTCGCTGAAGGTAACCGGCCGCCTGCGGGCGGCCGGTTTTTTGCCAGCCCACGACCGGTCACGCGTCGAAACATATGTTTTTTTACGGGGCGCGACGCACGGCGGTGCGTTCGCAGGCTCACAGTCAATCCTTTCTAATGGAGTCAGGTCATGAAAGGTTCACCGTGCGATTTCCGAATCGGCTCCCATGTCATCCGGCCTTCGCGTAATTTGATCGAAGGGGATGCCGGGCCGGTGCAGGTCGAACCGCGCCTGATGCGCCTCTTGATGCGTCTGGCGGCGGATGCCGGGCAGGTCGTCGATCGCGACCGGCTGCTCTATGATGTTTGGGGCGAGCGCTGGGTGACCGACAGCTCGCTGAACAACGCGGTGGCCGAATTGCGCAAGGCGCTCGGCGAAACCGCAGCGGCATCACAACATCTCGAGACGGTTCGCGGAACCGGCTACCGCTTGCTCGGTGTCAGCCCGATGGGCGAATCTCACCCCTGGGCGCCAAGACGCCGCCCGCAGGCGGCGGCTTGGATTCGCGCCAAGCGCTGGACCCTGGTGGCGGCTGCGGGCCTCTTGGCCCAGCGTCTGCTGTTGCGGGCTCGAGCGAGTCGGAAGGCCTCGCCAACGCACAGGTTGGCGTAGCTCGAATCAGGCGGTTATGGAAGACCCGGGGCGATTGTTCGACCCGGGTTTCCGAGGCCACTCCGATACGCCTCGCGCCGTCCTTAAAGAATTCGAGCGCCGCCTCTTCAGCAGCGCGAAGGGGATGGGCGCCTCCCATCGGCCGACGGGTCAGCCGCAGCGGTGTGACGCCCGAACTCGAGGGTTACTGCCCGAGGACGACGCTCCAATAGGTGCCACGGTCGGGGTCGAGGCCGAGCACGACGTCGCCTGTCTGCAAGGCTGAAAGGTTCGAGCCGAGCGTGCCGGGCTCGACCCAAAGGGTTTCGAGATCGGCCAGGCGAGCGACGATGGCACCGTCGTCGGCCGGCCCTTGGTCGCTGGCGTCGCCATCGCGCAGACTGCCGCTCCAGGCCCCGTGCCCCGGACGGACGACGAGCAG
>JBCCGX010000340.1:0-9064 GCA_039029035.1 Acidobacteriota bacterium
CGCTGCCTGGATCTTCTCGAAGTCGAAGTCGGCCGCCAAGACCGAGGGGAAGGGCAGCTCGTAGGCGGTTCGCACTTGGGGGTGGATCTCGCCGAAGACGCCGATCTCGACCCCGCCGACGGTCCAGCGGGCGCAGCGGCCTGGGTGGAAGGCGGGGTGCTCCGTCGCTTCGAAGGCGGCATCTTCCAGGTGGAGATCGGCGGCCAAGGCATCGACGAGGCCCTTGAGATCGAAGAAGTCGACCTGCGGTGGATCGGTCGCGCGCCAGTTGGGCGACGTCTTGCGACCCGCGAGAGTGATCACCAGCCGTCGCGGCTCGTCCGGCAGCGTTTCGCCTTCGGCCGGCAGAAAGACCTTGCCGATCTCGAACAGGGCGATACCTTCGCGACGGGCATTGGTCTCGGCGATCTCGAGCACGCTGGGCAGGAGCTCGTGGCGCATCACCTTGCGGTCCACCGAGATCGGCTTTTTCATCTCCACCCAGGGTCGCTCGTCGGCTGCGCCACCCGGTTTGCGCGCTCGCGCCTCGCGCTCGGGCGAGGTGAGTCGATAGGTGACGACTTCCTGCAACCCGAGGCCGACGAGATGATCGCGCAGGGTCTCTTCGGCTTCCAGCGACGGATTGCCGCGCTGCGGTGGAATGGCATCTTCGATCTGGGTCTCGGGAATCTTCTCGTAGCCGTAGACTCGGACGATCTCTTCGATCAGGTCGGCGATGCCGATCACGCCGGTGCCGATATCGAGCCGATGCTCCGGCGCCGTGACGCGCAAGCTCTCACCGCGATCCTCGACGCCGAACTCCAGCGCTTGCAGGATGCCGGCAACCTCCGCTTTGGGGATTTCGATGCCGAGCGAGCGCTCGACTTCCGACAGGGCCAGATCCAAGACCACGGCAGGCGCCGGCGCGGGGTACTCATCGACCACCCCCTGGCAGACGGTGCCGCCAGCTAGTCGACGCATGAGCTCGATCGCCCGCTGGTTGGCCGGCTTGGCCTGGGCCGGGTGCACGCCACGGCTGAAGCGATAGCCGGCCTCAGAGCTGAGCTGTTGTGCCTGGGTGGTGCGACGGATATTGATGAAGTTCCACGACGCCGCCTCCAAGAGCACGTTGACGGTGTCGTCCGAGACTTCCGACTCCTGGCCGCCCATGATGCCGCCGAGGGACAGCCCGCCCGCCGTGTCGGCGACCAGGATGGTGAACGGATCGAGGGCGCGGTCGACGTCGTCGAGGGTCTTGAGCTTCTCGTCGGGCTCGGGCAGGCGAGTGATGAGGGTCGGCATCTCGGCGGCACTCGCTTCGGCCCGTTGGCTCAGGATGTCGTAGTCGAAGGCATGCAGGGGCTGACCCATCTCGAGCATCACGTAGTTGGTGATGTCGACGATGTTGGAGATCGGGCGCATGCCGGCCAGCAGCAGCCGATACTGCATCCAGTAGGGCGACGGGCCGAGAGTGACGCCTTCGAGCAGCGTGGCGGTGAAGCGCGGGTTGAGCTCCGGCTGACGGATCTCGATCCGCAGCTTGTCCGCCACCGACGGACCGGACATCTCGACCTTGGCCTCCGGATGGCGCAAGGTCTGGCCTGTGAGGGCGGCGACTTCGCGCGCTACCCCGAGGATGCTGGCGTTGCGCACCATGTTGGGTGTGATGTCGATATCGATCACCACGTCGCCGAGGTATTCGACCAGCGGTGTGCCGGGGGCAGGAGCGTCAGCGTCGAGGACGATGACGCTCTCGTGGGCGTCCGAGATACCCAGCTCTCTTTCCGAGCACAGCATCGCCGCCGATTCGACGCCGCGGATCTTGGCTTTACGGAAACGTCGCACTTTGTGGCTCTTGGCGTCGAAGAGACGCGCTCCTGGCAGAGCGACTGCGACCTTCAGAGGCTGCTCCAGCGGTCCACTGTCGCGCAGCGCGAAAAGATTCGGTGCACCGGACACCGCGGTCTGGACCTGGGTGCCGTCGTCGACGTCGATCAGGGACAACCGATCAGCGTCGGGATGCGGCCGAACTTCACGCACCTCACCCAGCACGACCTTCTCCGGGTGCCAAGCCAGGCCGCTGACCTTGGCCTCCAGTCGCTCCTTGTCTTCCGGCATGGGCAGACCGACATATTCGAGTGCCTCGACCTCCAAGCCGGCAAACGTCAGGACACGGGCCAGCTCCTCCGGAGGGAGGTTGACGTCGACATAGTCTTGCAGCCATCGCAACGGGACTCTCATGCTCGGTCTCCCGAAAAAGTACGCTTCTGGTACGCCAGGGCTTCAGCTCGCCCGACTTTCGGCGTTTCAGAACTGTTCTGAAAAGCGTAGGTCGTTGGCCCAGAAGTGGCGGATATCTTCGATACCGTAGCGCAACATCGCGATGCGCTCCGGCCCCATGCCGAAGGCAAAACCGGAATACTGGCGCGGGTCGTAGCCGCCATTCTCGAGCACTACCGGGTGCACCATGCCACAGCCCAGGATCTCCAGCCAACCGGCATGCTTGCAGATCCGGCAGCCTTTGCCGCGGCAGAGGAAGCACTCGACGTCCATCTCGGCGCTGGGCTCGGTGAAGGGGAAATGGGAGCAGCGGAATCGGGTCCGCGTCTGCTGACCGAACATCCGCCGGGCGAAATCACTCAAGGTGCCCTTGAGATCCGACATCCGGATGTGGCGCCCCACCGCAAGCCCTTCGACCTGATTGAATTGGATTTCGGAGCGTGCGGTGATCTGCTCGTAGCGGTAGCACATGCCGGGCAGAATGACTCGGATCGGCTCGGGATGATACTCCCGCATGACGCGGATCTGGCCCGGTGAGGTGTGGGTGCGCAGGAGCACATCCGGCGTCGTGGTGTGGAAGGAATCCTGCATCTCCCGCGCCGGGTGGTGGGGCGGAAAGTTGAGCAGCTGGAAGTTGTACTCGTCGCTCTCGACGTCGCGCGAGCGATAGATCTGGAAGCCCATCTCGGCCCAGATGTCGTAGATCTGGCGCAGGGTCTGGGTCGAGATGTGCAGCCGGCCGCGGGCGACCGGCCGGCCCGGTAAGGTGACGTCGAGGGCTTCGGCGGCCAGGGTCTTCTCGAGCTCGGCCTGATCGAGCTCGGCTTGCCTTGCCTCGAACGAGGCCTCGAGCGCCACCCGGATCTGGTGGGCCCGCTGGCCCATGATCGGCCGCTCTTCTTTCGACAGGCGTCCGAGCCCTCCGAGCAGACGCTTGAGCGGACTCTTGCGGCCGAGGTTCCCCGTACGCCAGGCCTGCAGATCGTCTTTGGACTGCACCGCCTGCAGCGCCTGTTGCGCTTCGTGTTCTACTTGATTGAGCTCTTCCAGCATGTCGCCTCCCCGAAGAACCGATGGCACCCGAGACGGCCTTCGGCGTTGGGTCGGCTATTGTCTCGCGAAGCCCTTGTGTTGGCAACTTCGAAGCTCGCTGTGCCCGATCCACACGGGGCTGAAGCCCCGTGCTATGAAAGGCGCCCGCAGCGGGCTTGACGGCCAAAGCCGTTTGACA
Organism: Acidobacteriota bacterium; assembly: GCA_039029035.1. Taxonomy (GTDB): domain Bacteria; phylum Acidobacteriota; class Thermoanaerobaculia; order Multivoradales; family J023; genus JAAELT01. Next base: position 3,491 of record JBCCGX010000340.1, read on the forward strand.
AACGAAAGATCCGAGGCCGACGGAGCGGCTTTAGCCGCAAAGCCTGCGCAGCAGGCGCCTTTCATAGCACGGGCATTTATGCCCGTTGCACGGTCAGGTCAGGATATGTTGCACGGTCAGGTCGGGATCTATCGTCGATTTCGGGGACGAAGGATTCAATTTCTGGGACAACATCTGCCTTTGAACAAATCTTGCTGTCGTTGGAACAACTGCTCGGCGGCTCACGTAGTCTAGAGCAGGCATCGGCAGACCCTCCCGAACTCTCCTTCCTCCAACAGGTAGTCAATCGCATATGGAACCGGTTATCGAGCTCGATTCTCTCTCGGTTCGTTTCGGCAAGCTCGAGGCGCTCAAGAGTCTGAGCGGCGCGTTCTCGGGCCGTGCCATCGGGCTCTTGGGGCCCAATGGCGCTGGCAAGACGACCCTCATCCACACCCTCCTCGGTTTTCACAAGCCCACCACGGGGAGCGGGCGAATCTTCGGCAAGGACATCCGCAAACAAGACAAGGCGGCGCGCTCGCTGATCGGCTACATGCCGGAGCGCGACAGCTTCATCGCCGGCATGACGGCGGTGCGCTTCGTCCGCCTGATGGCCGAGCTCTCTGGCCTGCCGCCTTCGGCGGCGTTGGAGCGCACCCACGAGGCGCTCTATTACGTCGGCCTCGGCGAGGCCCGCTACCGCAAGCTCGAGACCTACTCCCTGGGCATGAAGCAGCTCGCCAAGCTGGCCCAGGCACTGGTCCACGGCCCCAAGCTGCTCTTCTTGGACGAGCCGACCAACGGCCTCGACCCACCGGCCCGCGAACGCATGATCCGCTTGATCAAGGACATTCGCGATACCGGCGAGGTGCACGTGGTGCTCTCCTCACACCTCTTGCGCGACGTCGAAGAGTGCTGCGAGGAAGTGATGATCCTCAAGGCCGGATCCTTGGTCTACTACCGCAACCTGGAGGAAGAACGCCGCGCCAACCGCAAGTTCCTAGAGCTCGAGATCGGCGGGAATCGCGAGAGTTACATCGAAGGTGCCCGCAAGCTCGGCTGTGAATGCGCTCTGCACGGCAAACGGCGGATCAAAATGATCTTGCCGCCGGAGCGGACGATCCGCGAGCTCTACGAGCTGGCCTCGGAGCAGAACGCACCGATCCGCCATCTCGACTACAAGAAAGACTCGCTGCAGGACATCTTCCTGAAGGCGATGGAGACCGATGTGGAGGCCCTCAATGGCGGTCTATGAGCGCAGCTACAAGCGTTATGACGGGCGATTCATGCCGCAGTGGCTCAGACTTTTCGTTTTGCCACGCTACGCTTACACCCGGGTCTTTCAATCGAAGGTTTTCCTGGTGTACTTCGTCCTTTGTCTGCTGCCACCGACGATTCAAGCAGCCAGGATCTATCTCTTTCACAACGCCCAGGAGATCTTCAAAGCCTTTCCGCAAGCGGCGGAGCTGTTCACCGAGTTCCTGCGCGTCGACCCCGAGTTCTTCAACTTCGTCATGCAGTTGCAATGCGGCTTCGCCTTCTTCGCCGCTCTCTTTGTCGGCCCCGGGCTGGTGTCCCAGGATCTGGCCAACAATGGCTTGCCGCTGTACCTGAGCCGGCCGCTGTCGCGGACCGAATATGTGCTCGGCAAGTTCTCGGTGCTGGGCTTGTTGTTGTCGCTGATCACGTGGGTCCCCGGGCTCGGTCTCTTCTTTCTGCAGAGCACCTACGCCGGCTGGGGCTGGGCGTTCGACAACCTGCGTATCGCGGCGAGCATCTTCATCGGCTCGTGGGCCTGGATCGCGACCATCTCGCTGATGGCCCTGGCGCTTTCGGCCTGGGTGAAGTGGAAGCCGGTGGCCGGCTTCATGATGTTCATGGTCTTTCTCGGCGGCGGCGCCTTCGGCCTGTTGATCAACTTGCTGTTCCGCACCGACTGGGGCAATTTGATCAACCTGGGTGTGGTGATCGACCGCATCTGGGAAGGGCTCTTCGGCCTAAGGGCCTCGGCCGATCTGCCGGTCCCGGCGGCCTGGTTCTCGCTGTTCTGCTTCTTCGCTGCCTGCATCTACCTCTTGCATCGCAAGATTCGCGCCTACGAGGTGGTGAGCTGATGAGCGACGACAAGACCTTAAACGGCGATAAGACCTTGCACAGTGATCAGGAAACGATCTGCTTCGACAACGTCTCGAAGTTCTACGGTGAGGTACTGGGGGTCAACCGCATCACCTTGAACCTGGAGCCCGGCATCACCGGTCTGGTGGGTCCGAATGGCTCCGGCAAGTCGACCCTGATGAACTTGATGACCGGCCTTCTGCGGCCAACCCAGGGCACCATCCGAATTCTCGGCGTCGATCCCGCTCATCCGGAGCAGCTGTTCGCCAAGCTCGGCTATAGCACGCAATTCGATTCGTTCCCGGGCGGTATGAGCGGCTATCAGTTCATCTACTCCTATCTGCGGGTCCATGGTTTCGCCCACAGCGAAGCGGATCGGCTCACCTGGAAGGCCCTCGATCGGGTCGGCCTCACCGACGCCGCCAAGCGACGGGTCGCGGGCTACAGCAAGGGCATGCGGCAGCGGGTCCGCCTGGCCCAGGCGATCAGCCACGAGCCGCAAGTGCTGGTGCTCGACGAGCCGCTCAACGGTCTCGATCCGATGGCCCGGGCCGAGGTCATCGCCATCTTTCAGGACCTGGCGTCCTCGGGCTGCCACCTCGTCATCTCGAGCCACATCCTGCACGAGGTCGACATGATCTCCGATCGCGTCGTGCTGCTGTCGAGCGGTTACGTGGTGGCGGAAGGCGAAATCGGCGGCGTGCGCTCGGAGACCATGGAGGAGCATCCCATCCAGGTGCTGGTGCGCTGCGACAAGCCCCAGATCGTGGCCTCGCGGCTGTTTGAGCAAGACCATGTCGTGGAGGCAACGCTGCACGACGACCGCCAGGGACTCGAAATCCGTACCCGTGACGCGAACCGCTTCTACAGCCTGCTGGGCGAGGTGGTTCTGGCGGAGAACGTGAAAGTCGAGACCGTCACCGTGGCCGACGCCGACGTCCGCGCGGTCTATCAATACCTGATCGGCAACGAGGGAGAAGCGAGATGAGCGCCTCTGCAATCGAGTCGGCCACGCCGGGGCGGGGCGCGTCCTCTGCGGGTCTCGACTGGGGCCTGATCGGGCGCCAGATCGCCGGCATTCTGCGCCTCGAGATCCGTCGCAACCTGTTCAGCCGTCGGTCTTTCGCCCTCTATTTCCTGGCGTTCGCGCCGGTCGGCCTGTTCGTGATCTGGGCCTTGGTCGCCCGACGGGCGATCGGCCGTCAAGACTTCTTTGTTGGCAGCCCGGCGGAGGCGGTGGCGGAGTTCTTCGCGGTCATTTTTGCCGCCTACCTGGGCACGATGATCTTTCTGAGCGCCCTGATCACCTTCATGAGTCTCTTCCGTTCCGAGATTCTCGAGCGCAGCCTGCACTACTACTTCCTGACGCCGGTCCGGCGCTGGGTGCTGGTGGCGGGCAAGTATTGCTCGGCGCTGATCTCGTCGTGCGTCGTCTTCACCGTTTCGACCACCGCACTCTTCATCCTGATGTCGCTACCTTGGGGCTTCGGCGAGGCGTCGCGCTACCTCTTCCAGGGCCCCGGCCTGGGTTTGATGCTGACCTATATCGGCATCGCGATCCTGGGCTGTATCGGTTACGGCGCGGTCTTCCTGCTGGTCGGGCTGTTCTTCCGCAATGCCATCATTCCCGCCGCTTTTATTTGGGGCTGGGAGGCGATCAACTTCGTCCTGCCGCCCTTGCTACAGAAGATCAGTGTGATCCACTACCTCACATCCCTCTTCCCGATCCCCCTCCCTACGGGTCCGTTCGCCGTGATCACCAACCCGACCTCGCCCTGGGTTTCGGTCCCGGGCCTGGTCGTATTCACCATCCTGGTGCTCACCTTCGCCGGCTGGCGGGCCGGGCGAATGGAGATCAGCTATGGGGGCGATTGAGTAGCAGAGCCTCCAGGCTCGCGACGGTGGCGGCGACCTGATCCGGTTCGCTGGCGGCTAGCTGCTGCTGATTGCGGTAGCCCCACAGCACCGCGATCGTCGCCGTGCCGGTCCTGTGCCCGGCCTCGATGTCGGTCGGGCTGTCACCCACCATCACCGCCTCCTCCGGCACCCGGCCGACCAGAGCCAGGGTCTGGCGCAAGAAGTCGGCGTCCGGCTTGCGACAGCCGGCGCGCTCGGGACCGACGATCGCATGAACGAAGCGTCCCAGCCCCAGCCCCTCTACCACTTGCTCGGCAAAGGCGGTGGGTTTGTTGGTGGCGACCGCGATCACCCGGTCCGTCGCCAGTCGTCGCAGCAGCTCGGGGATACCCGGGTACGGACGGGTGCCGTCGAGACAATGCTGACGGTAGTGGGCGCGGTATCGAGCCAGGGCGTCGCTGGGCATCGCCGCATCGTAGATACCGTAGGCGCGCTCCACCATCACTGGCGCGCCGTCGCCGAGGATCTCCAACACCTGGTTGCGCCGGAGCGCAGGATGGCCGTCCTGGGCCAGGGTGTGATTGACCGACGCGGTGAGATCTTCACCCGAGTCGATCAGAGTGCCGTCGAGATCGAAGAGTAGGACGTTGCGGTCGGCGAACATGGCTCGATTCCTGGTGGCGATCCTACCGCAGGCTCCGTCGGACGGCGCGGCCTAGAGCTCGATCTCGACCGTGAGGCCGTTCTCGCCGCCGAGACGGATCTCGGCATGGTGGAGCTCGCAGACGGCGCCGACGAGAGAGAGGCCGAGCCCGTTGCCGCGCTCACCGCGGTGGCGCTGGAGACGGTAGAAGCGGCGGAAGACGTTCTCGCGCTCGGGCTCGGGGATCCCGGGGCCGCTATCGACCAGGCGAATGAGCGGCCGCATGGCGCCGGCGTCGAGGGCCAGGTGGACGGTGCCGCCGCCAGGGGTGTATTTGAGCGCGTTCTCTACCAGGTTCGATAACGCCTGCAGCCAGAGATCGCGGTCACCGTTGTAGTCGACTCGGGTGTCCGGCACGTCGAGGGTGAACAGGATGTCCTTCTCGGCGAAGACCGGCGCATAGAGCTCGGCGACGTTGCGCACGATCTCGACGAAGTCCAGCCGGCGAAAGCCGCGCTTACGACTCCCGCTCTCGACCTGGGCGATGCGCAACAGGGCGTTGAACGTCTCGAGCAGCTGGTCGGCCTCGCCCTGCACTGCCTCGATGATCTCGTCCGAGGCGCTGGAGCTCTGCCGCAGCAGGTCGAGCTGACCCTGGAGCCTGGAGAGCGGCGTGCGCAGATCGTGGGCGATGCTGTCCGACACCCGCGAGAGGCCCTGCACCGTTTGCTCGAGCTGGCCCAGCATGCGGTTGACCGTGGCCACCGCCAGATCCAGATCCGGGCTCGACGACGAAACCCGCAGACGAGCCTGTACGTCGCCCCGCGCCTGGCGACGCGCGGCGATGCTCAGGGTCTCCAGGAAGCGCAAGACTGGCCGCGACTGCCTCCAAGCGACAGCCAGGGCCAGGAGGGGTCCGAGAGCGAGCAGCAAGTTGCGCCATGTGGTGCCGCGACGGATCAAGGCGTAGCGCTCGTCGA
>JBCCGX010000341.1:0-9063 GCA_039029035.1 Acidobacteriota bacterium
GGAAGGTGAACGGGTCGCCTACCCGGTCCATGCTTGGGTCGACGGCAAGGAGCGCGAGGTCACCCTCGACATCGATACCGGGCACATGATGTTCGTCTGCGGCGGCGCTTTCGAGGGACTCTACGATCAGGTCTACAACCGGGTGCTGAAACCGGGCAGTGGCGAAAAGCTGCGCACCACCACCATCCGCACGGCCGAGGGCAAGGTGAAGATGGAGACGCGTTTCTCTCTAAGTGAGTTCCTCAAGCCGAAGGATCTCTTCGACTTCGGAATGGTGCCGCAGTTCATGGCCCGCTTCGAGAGCACCGTCCTGCTGCGTGACCTGAATATCGACGTCCTGCGCGAGATCTTGCTCAAGTCCTATGACTCGCCCTTCGTCCGCGCCCGACGCTTCTTCGAGGTGCTCGACATCGGCCTGGAGATGGAAGATCTGGCGGCGTCTTTGATCGCCGAAGCGGCGACCAAGGATGCCCGTACCGGCGCCCGCGCCCTGCGGCCGATCTTCAGCGAGGTGGTCAACCCTTATGAGTTCGACCCATCCCACAAGGGCGATCTCGAGCCGCGCGAAGGCGGCGGCTGGAAGCTCACCATCACCGCCGACATGGTGCGCAAGGTCCTGAACTGAACAATTGCCGGTGCCTCCCTCCGGGCGGCACCTCGAGGCCGGCAACAGGCTAGCGTTCCCAGGCAGACTCTTAGGCAACCCGTTCGCCGACGACGCCCGTCGGCCGGCGCCTCAAGGCGCGGTTCCCTGAGTGGCCGAGCGACAGGTTGCTGACTTTGCCTGGTCGGACATCCCGGGCGGTTCAGCGTCGGCGTGTCTCTGCTTGGCCCAAGATCGCCATGCGGCTGTGCTTTCTGCCTCGCAGATCAGATATGATGCTCAGACGGGCGGCGAGGTGTCGGATGGAGTCGTGAGCAGAGAAATTTCTGATCACTGGAGCGATCTGCCTTTGGGGCCTCGGCTTGGCGGTCGAGGCGCAATCGGTTAGGGCGGCGTTCATCGAAGTCATGGAATTCGAGAGCGACGTCTTTGTCAGCTATGCCCACATCGACGATCAGGCGCTGGTCGAAGGGCAAAAAGGCTGGATCGCCAACCTGCATCGAGCGCTCGAGATTCGCCTGGCGCAACTCCTGGGCAAAGAGCCTCGTATCTGGCGTGATCCCAAGCTGTCGGGCAATGATGTCTTCGCCGATAAGCTGGTCGATCGCCTGACTCGTGTCGCCTTGCTGGTCTCGGTGCTCTCGCCGCGATATGTCAATTCCGATTGGTGCACCCGCGAGCTGCGTGAGTTCTTTGGCGCGTCGGAGAGCTCGGGTGGGGTGCGGATCGGTGACAAGCTACGAGTGTTCAAGGTCGTCAAGACCCAGATCCCGCGCGAGCAGCATCCGGAGGAGCTGCAGGACGTGCTGGGCTACGATTTCTTCGTCGTCGATCCAGAGACCGGCCGGGCTCGCGAGCTGAGCCAGAACTCAGGGCCAGAAGATTCGCGGCAATACTGGGCCCGCCTCGACGATCTAGCGCACGACATCACCGAGGCGCTGTCGCAGATCGAGTCCTCGGCCGGTCCGGCAGCGCCAGTGGCGGCCAACGGGCATGATCAGCCAGCGGTCTACTTGGCAGAGACCAGCTTCGACCTGAAGGGCGAGCGCGATGCGGTCAAACGCGAGCTTCTCGGCCACGGTTATCGGGTGCTGCCAGACCGTCCGTTGCCTTTGGTCGCCCCTGAGGCGGAGGCGATGATCAAGGAGCAGCTCGAGTCGTGCCAATTGTCGGTCCACCTGGTGGGACGTAACTACGGCATCGTGCCCGAAGGGGCTACCGAGTCTTTGGTCGTGCTGCAGAACGAGTACGCCATCGAGCGCGGCGCTCGGTCTGGCGGCGAAGAGCTCGGCCGACTGATCTGGATGCCGCCGGACCTCGCGACCGACGACGACCGGCAACGCAAGTTCATCGAGAGCCTGCAGGTCGACCCGCGAATCCAACAGGGGGCGGACATTCTGGAAACGCCGTTGGAGGACTTCAAGTCAGCGATCCACAAGAAGCTGCAGCCGGCTGAAGAAGAAGAGGAAGAGGTCGCAGCGGAAGCGATCGACGATGCCTTCGCCGCCGCCGACGATCTGTGCCGCATCTATCTGATCTGTGATCAGCGCGATCTCGACAACACTTTGGCCCTCGAGGATTACCTCTTCGATCAAGGATTCGAGGTCATCGTGCCGATCTTCGAGGGCGACGAGGCCCAGGTACGGAAGGACCATGAGGAGAATCTCGTCGTCTGCGATGCCGTGCTCTACTACTACGGAGCTGGCAACGAGTTGTGGCTGCGGCGCAAGCTGCGAGAGATGCAGAAAAGCGCCGCCTTTGGCCGCAGCAAGCCGCTGCGTGGCAAGGCGATCTACGTCGCTCCGCCCGAGACGTCGCAGAAGCGCCGGGTGCGGACCCGCGAGGCGATCGTGATCCCGCAGCAACAGGCCTTCGACCCCGCGGCGCTCGAGCCGTTCATCCACCAGCTCAAGGGTTGAGGCTTCGGCGACGATGTGGGACTCCGACGAACAACTCAATCCGTTTCCGGGACTGCGAGCCTTCGAGCCCGACGAGGATCATCTCTTCTTCGGTCGCGAGGATCAGATTGACGATCTCCTGGCGCGGCTGCGCCGCAGCCGATTTCTTTCCGTGGTCGGTACCTCCGGCAGCGGTAAGTCATCACTCATTCGCTCAGGCCTGATCCCGTCGCTCTACAGCGGCTTCATGGTCCAGGCGGGCTCGAGCTGGCGAGTGGCAGTCATGCGTCCAGGGAGTGATCCGATCGGCAATCTGGCCGCGGCCTTGAACGGGCCCGATGTTTTAGGCGGTGATCCCGAGCTCGCGGCAATGAACCAGGCCTTGCTCGACACCACCCTGCACCGCAGCGCCCAGGGGTTGGTCGAAGGGGTGCGCCAAGCACGCCTCGAGCCGGGCGAGAACTTGCTGATTCTGGCCGACCAGTTCGAAGAGCTCTTCCGTTTCAAGCAAAACACCAGCATCAAGGATTCCAAGGACTCGGCCCTGGCGTTCGTCAAGCTGCTCTTGGCTGCGGCTCAGCAGGAGGACGTACCGATCTACATCGTTTTGACGATGCGTTCGGACTTTATCGGCAACTGCACTGAGTTCCCGGGCCTGGCCGAAGCGATCAACGACGGGCAGTACCTGGTGCCGCGCATGAGCCGCGAGGAGCGCAAAGCGGCGATCAGCGGACCGGTGGCGGTCGGCGGGGCGGAGATCTCACCGCGGTTGGTCTTGCGGCTGCTCAACGACGTCGGTGACGACCCCGACCAGCTGCCGATTCTGCAGCATGCCTTGATGCGCACCTGGGAGTACTGGGACCGTCACCACAGCGATGACGAACCGATCGATCTACGCCATTACGAGGCCACCGGCACCATGCAGGAGGCCCTGTCTCAACATGCCGAAGAGGCCTTCCGAGAGCTCGACTCCGCCACCGAGCAGCGGCTCGCCGAGCTGATGTTCAAGGCCCTGACCGATGGCGGTAGCGACGCCCGTGGGGTGCGCCGTCCGTGTCGCCTGGAAGAGATCTGCCAGGTCACCGGTGCCGACGAGGCGTCGGTGGTGGCGGTGATTGAGCGCTTCCGCGCCGCCGGCCGCAGTTTCCTCATGCCGCCCGCCGGGACGCCCCTCTCCGCCGAGACGGTGATCGATATCTCACACGAGAGCCTGATGCGGACCTGGCGTCGTCTGATCGAGTGGGTGGACGAAGAAACGCGTTCGGCGCAGCTCTACGGCTTCCTGGCCAAGACGGCTGGGCTCTACCAGGAGGGCAAGGCCGCCCTGTTCCGCGATCCGGAGTTGCAGATCGCTCTCAACTGGCGAGAGAAGAACGAGCCCAACGAGACCTGGGCGCAACGCTACGACCCCGCCTTCGAGCGCGCCATGCTTTTTCTCGAGTACTCTGAGAAGGAGCGTGATCTGGAGATCGCGGAGAAAGAGCGCCAGCGCCAGAAGCAGTTGCGTATGGCGCGGCGCATGATGCTGGCGATGACAGCCATCGCGGTCATCATCCTCGTCTTCGGCATGTTCTCGCTACAACAGTCGATTCGCGCCAGCGAGGCGGCGCTGGCAGCCAACGCGGCGCGTGACGAAGCCAACCGTGAGCGCGACGAGGCCAATCGTCAGCGGTTGGAAGTCGAGAAGCAGCGTCAGGTGGCCGAACTCCAGCGCACCGAGGCGGACAAACAGCGCGAGCGCGCCCAGGACGAAGCGCAGCGGGCCGAAGAGGAGCGCCGCCGGGCCCAGATGGAGCAGCAGAAGGCTCTCGAACAGAAAGCGCGGGCCGAGTCCGCGCGACAGCAGGCCGAGGCCGCACGGCAAGAGGCCCTGGTCGCCGAGCGCGAGGCCAAGGCACAGCGCGCCGAGGCTGAGGAACAGCGGGCCAAGGCGGTGGACCAGGAGCGCAAGGCGAAGAAGCTCGAGCTAGTGGCCGTGGCTCGGGCTCTGGCGTTACAGACGCCGCGCTTGCGGGGCGAGGAGCAGAAGGAGCTGGCCGCGCTACTGTCAATCAGCGCGCTGGATCTCTTCCGCGTGGGGCAGGGCCAGGGCGATGACCCGGCCATTTTCCAAGCGCTCTTGTCGAGCTCTCAGCGGCTGGGCTCGGGCGATATCGCGACCTTGCGCGACCACCGGGACGCGGTGCGCTCGATCGCCCTCGCCGAGGACGGCCAGGTGGTCTATTCTGGCAGTGACGACGGCACGGTGCGGCGCACCGATCTGCGGCGCCCCGAAGACGGCTCGAAGGTCGTCGCTGACTTGGGTCACGAGGTGCGCGCGGTGGTGGTCGACGCGACCGGCAGCTGGCTGGCGATGGGTGGGCTCGACGGTTCGCTGGTGGTGCACGGTCTCGGCGGCGATTCGACCCGGCGTACGCTCACGGCCCATGGCCCTTCGATTCGCAGCCTGGCCTTCGCGCCGGGGGGCTCGCTCCTGGCCGCAGGGAACAGCGCCGGCGCCGTGACGCTGTGGGACGCGTCGACCGGCGAGGCGGTGCGGACGTTACCTGGCCACACGGCCGGCGGCGAGGTCCGTGCACTGAGCTTCGGTGCCCAAGGTCGGCGCTTGGCGGCGGCCGGCGGTGAGCACGCTCTGACCTGGGAGATCGAACAGAGGGCCGGGGCCGCCTGGGAGCCCACAGTCTTCGCCGCCGGGGAGGACCTCGGAGCGGTTGCCTGGAGCCACGACGGGCGCCAGCTGATCGGCGGGCGCAAGGATGGCCCGTTGGTAGTTTGGGACGTCGCTCGTCCCGGTGCCGCAGCGCGCGAGCTCAGCGGCCACCGATCTGGCGTGACCGCCCTCAGCACCAGCCGGCGGTCACACTTCGTCGCCTCGGCCGGTCTCGACGGGACGGTCATGTTGTGGAATCTCGGCGACGCGACGAGTGATGTCGAGCCTCTGGTTCTGGCCGACAACGATTCGTGGGTCTGGGCCGTTGCCCTGACTCCGGACGGCGAGCGGGTGATTTCGGGCGGGGCCGATCGCAGCGTCCGCTCGTGGCCGACGCGCAGCGCCGCCCTCGCCGAGCCGTTGTGTGGGCTCGTCGGCCGTCGCCTGACGCGCGAAGAGTGGGCCGAGCACTTGCCGGATGTGCCCTTCCGCGCGATCTGTCCGGAGAATCCTTGACCTTCAGTCCGTGGTCTTCTGTCTGCTAACCGAACGCGTGGAAAGACTCTTCATGATGCATCGACACTTCGCTCTCGGTCGCTGGCTCAGCGTCGCCGCTTCGTGCCTGTCGGTCCTGGTCGCCATGCCAATCGACGCCGCCGAAATCTGTGAGGACGAGCTAAATCGCGCCGAGAGCGCCTACGAGATCGGTCGGTTCGATGATGCCTTGGAGGCGATCGAGGCCTGCCGACAGCAGTCGCCGCCGCGCACCGTGCGAGCTCAGATCCTGGCGTTGCGAGCGAAGGTCGAGCTGGCGACGGACGACCTGGCGGCTGCCCGGACGACGGTCGATGCTTTGCTCGATATCGATCCCAGCTACAGCGTCGACCCGCGCGATTCCCGGCGCTTCCGTACTCTGGTCGACGAACTGCGCCAGGGTACAGCCACGATCACGGTCAGCTCGGTGTCGAAGGTCGAGGAGAGCCTGCGCGAGGCGCCTGCAACGGTGATGGTGATCACCGCCGAGGAGATCGCTCGCCGTGGCTACCTCGATCTCGAGCAGGTGCTGCACGATCTCCCCGGTTTCGATATCTCGCGCACCAACGGCGCGACGTATGCCAACGCCTACCAGCGAGGCTTTCGTTCCGACTTGACCGTGCGCACTCTACTGTTGATCGATGGCGTCGAGGAAAACAGCTTGACCCTCGGCGCCGCCTACTTGTCGCGCCAGTACCCGCTGTCCAACATCGAGCAGATCGATGTCATCTATGGTCCGGCGGCCACCATGTATGGCGCCAATGCCTTTGCCGGGGTAATCAGCATAACCACCAAGGATCCGCGCCAGCAGATCGAACGGCGTCAGGCTGAGCGGCGGCTTGCATCAGGCGGTCAGGGGAGGCTCGAGGGGGCGAATCTGGCTCTCGATCTCGAGGCTTTCGGCGGTTCCTACTCGACCGTCGGCAGCGAACTGCAGGCGTCGGGTTCCTCTGGCGTCATGAGTTGGTCGATCACCGGTCGACTGTTCCAATCGGACGAGCAAGATCTCTCCGATTTCGAGGATTGGGATTTCGATCCTGCCTACTACAACGCCCCGCGAACCGCCTACACCGACCTGCTGCGCATCGGCGATCCGGCCGGTGCGACCCGTTTCCTGACCTCCTTGGCCGATGAAGGGCTTGCCGACTGTGATGGCCTGGCCGGTTGCCCCTACCGGATCGTGCGCGATGCCCAAGGCGGTGCCGTCGGGGTCGAGCTCACCGCCGCAGGCAGCGTGCTTGCCACTCGTCTCGACCAGGCGGCCCTGGGCCAGCAGATCAACGGTCGTCCGATCACCTATAGCGACCCGACAGAAGACTGGTTGGTGACCGGCAAGCTGCAGTTCTCGAACCTCACGTTCGGCTTCCAGACCTGGCGCCGTGACGAGGGGGCGTCGGGGTGGTATAGCGATCGCGCTGCCCCCGGTGGCGACAATCTGCATCGCTGGATCCCGGAGCAACGCTGGCTTTACCTCGACTACACCCGCGAGCTCTCGCCCACCCTGTCGTTGCGTCTCTTCGGCCGTTTCAAGGAGCACGAGCAGAGCGGCGATACCGCCCTGACGTTTCTGCGCAGCTACGACCGTGGAGGCCTCGGCCTGCTGGCCTTGGTCCGTGGCGAAGAGGCGTCCTGGCGGACGAACTTCTTCTTCGAGTCGAGCTCTGAGCTGCGCGGCGAGGCAACGGTGATCTATCGGCCCACTCGGCGTTTCAATCTGGTCAGCGGCGTCGAGCTGCGCAACAACTCGATCGCCCGCGACTTCGTGCTCTCGGGCGAAGACAATCCGGCGGAGACAGGCAATACGAGCGTGCCCGACGGCCAGGGCAGCAACCAGCTCAACGGCCGCGACATCGGCATCTACACCCAGGCATCGTTCCGCTTGCAGGACGACCTCAAGCTGATCATCGGTGGGCGGATCGACAATAACGAGGTGCGTGAGACCCTCGGCTTCGGCACCGACTTCAACTCGCGCCTGGCGTTGATCTACTCACCCGGTAATTGGGTGTTCAAGGGGATCTTCGCCACCGCCTTCCAGGATGCCTCCAATATCCAGAAGTTCGGCACCAACCAGGGGGTCCGGGTGGGCAATCCGGATCTCCAGCCCGAGACGGTGGACAACCTGGAATTCGCGGCCAGCTGGCAGCCGAAGGAGAATCTGTCGTTCGAGGCCGTGGTTTACGACGCTTCCTACAGTGGAGTGGCCCAGTCCAGCCAGGCCTCTTGCGCCAGCTTGCGCGAGGAGCTCCAACAGTTCTGCAATTCTGGGCAGGCGACCATCGCGCAGTTCCAGAACGTTGGCCAGGTTGACATCCGTGGTGCGCAAGTCACCGCCAACGTCGAGCTGGGTGAGAAGCTGCGTCTGTTCGCCAACTACACCTACACCGATCCACAGAATATTGAACCACTCGATGCTGCCGGCAATCCGCTAACCGGTTCGGGTGGCGCTGTCATCCGCGAGCTTCGCCTAGGCGATATCGCCAGTCACCAGTTCAACCTAGGCGTGAACGCTGAGCTCTACCGCAAGCTCAACGCCAATCTGCGTCTGAACTATGTCGGCGATCGGCCGACGGGACGGGGCACGACGGTGCCGAACAACCTCTTCTCCGAGATCGAATCGAGCCTGGTAGGCCACCTGGCGGTGACCTACCGCAACATCGTCCGCGGCGCGACCCTGCAATTGGTGGTCAACAACCTGTTCGACGAGGAGTACTTCGATCCCGGAATCCGCGGCGCCTCCCAGGTCCTCTATGCGCCCCGGGCGCCGCAGCCTGGGCGGACGACTTACTTGAGATTCAAATACACGTTCTAGCCCGCAGCTAAGCTGCCGAAGCCGAAGCACGTTCCGAGAATTGCATTCCCATGCCGTCGAAAAGTTCTGATGCCTATACGGAGGCGCTGAGTCCGGGTGTGCTGGGTGGGCGAAGCGAAGGGCGCCTGATGCGTTCTCCCGAACCGAGGATCGAGGCTTTTGAAACCCGGCGATTGTACGAATCAGGTGGCGAGGTCGCTCCATCGGTGGCGTTCGTCTTTCCAGGGCAGGGATCGCAGTGGGTCGGCATGGGGTGGGAGCTGGCCGAGCAAGAACCGGTCTTCCGGCAAGCCCTGGAGCGTTGCGACCAGGCCCTCCTCGGGCAGGCTGGTTGGTCGCTGTTGGACGAGCTTCAAGCCAGGCCGGGACATTCGCGCCTGGCTGAGATCGAGGTGGTTCAGCCGGCGCTGTTTGCCATACAGGTGGCGCTCGCCGAATTGTGGTGCTCCTGGGGCGTGCGACCGGCAGCGGTTATCGGCCAAAGCCTCGGCGAGGTAGCGGCATGCCACGTGGCCGGGATCCTGAGCCTCGACGACGCGATGCGAGTGGTCTGTCGCAGCAGCCTGCA
>JBCCGX010000342.1:0-9061 GCA_039029035.1 Acidobacteriota bacterium
GGAGAACACTACGGTGTGAAGGCGGGGAAGGTTAACGCTAGACAGCGATGGGGCGGGCCAACTCTTCGAGCGGGCAAGGCTTGCCGTGGACGAAGCCTTGGGCGTAGTCCAGGCCGACGTCGCGCAAGCGCTGGCGGATCGCCTGGCTCTCGACTCCTTCGGCGACAACGCGGATATCGAGCACCCGGCCGATGCCGAGGATGGCCTCGACCATGGCGAGATCGAAGTCGCGCTCGAGCACGTCGCGCACGAAGCTGCGGTCGATCTTCAGGTAGTCGACTTCGAGCGCTTTGAGGTAACGAAAGGAGGCGTGGCCGCTGCCGAAGTCATCGAGGGCGAAGCGGCAGCCGAGCTGGCGCAGGGCGTCGATGAAGTCGCGCGCGATCTCGATATCGTTGATCGCCGCGGTCTCGGTAATCTCGAAGCAGACGCGATCCGGCGGGACGTCGTATTCCGGCAGGCGGCAGCGCACCAGATCCAGCAAGTCGGCGTCGCCGACGGATTTACCCGACAAGTTGATCGTGATGCCGGTGCCTGTGTTGCCGAAGAGGCGGCGATAGCTCGCCAAGGCGGTGGTGACGACCCAGCGATCGAGCCGTGTGGCGAGATCGTAGCGCTCGGCGGCGCGGACGAAGGCGGCGGGCGGGATGAAGCCGCCGTCGCCGTCGGGCATACGGACCAGGACCTCGACATAGCGCCGCAAGTCCGGCTTCAGGGGCACGATCTCCTGGCCGAACAGACAGAGCTGATTCTGCTCGATGGCCTGCAGCAGCTCGACCGCGCGCAGCAACTCGTGCTCCCGCCGGGCACGATCGTTGGCCGCCGAGCGGAAGACCTGGACGCGATCGCCGCCCAGCGCCCAGGCTTCCTCGCAAGCCTGGGCGCCTCGGTCGAGCAATTGCTGCGTTGTAGGGGTCTCGGCACTGAAGGGCACCAGGCCGACCACGGCTCGAAAGCTTGGCTCGGGGCTCGCGTCGCCGTCCTCGCGGCTGGCGATCGTGCGCAGGGTGGTCAACAGAGTGCGCGCCACCCCCACGGCCTTCTGTAGGGGGCAATGGTGCAGGATCAAACCGAATCGAGCATCATCTATTTCGGCCAAGGTGTCGCTCTGGCGGATCTTGCGACTCAATGCGGCCACGATGCGGCGCTGGAGCCCAGTTGCCTCGGGGATCGTTTCGGATGCAATCCCGCGCAGCTCGAGGAAGGCGACAGCGTGTACCGAGCCGAGCTCCTGTGCACTCTCCAAGATGCGCTGCAGTCGGCGCTGCAGCTCGGCGCCGTTGACCAGGCTCCTGGGCTGCTCCGCCGAGCCGGCGGGCGCAGCAGGCGTCAGGGGTAGGGCGCTGTCCAACCGGCGCAGCCAGACCGTGATCCCGTCGACCTGGCCCGGCTGGCGACAGACGGGTGCGGCACCGACCTGGACCAGGATCGGTGTGCCGCGGCGCGGAGTGAGGAGGCAGGGATCGCGCGGCTCCACCGTTCGGCAGTCGTCGAGGCACGGCTGCGCCAGATCGGGCAGCGGCTGCTCGTCACTGCTGCGCGCCAGCGACAGGATTTCTGCCAGGTGTCGGCCGGCGGCCTGCTCGCTCGTCCAACCGGTCAGGCTCGCAGCGGGCGGATTGAGATGGGTCACCCGGCCCCGGCGGTCGGCCAGCAGCAAGCCATTGCCGATCGCGTCGAGGGTGGCGACCAGGCGGCTCTTGTGCTCGGAGAGGTTCGACTGCGCCAGCATACGGTCGGTCACGTCGCGCTGGATCGACAGAAAGTTGGTGATCTGGCCGGCCCTGTCGCGCACCGGCTGGACCCGCCACTCGACACCGAACTCGCTGCCGTCCTTGCGATAGTTGACCGCCTCGACGACCACGTCTTCGCCGCGGCTCAAGCGATGGCGTAAACGGTCGAGCATGCCGCGATGGGTCTTGGGGCCCTGCAGGATGCGCGGCGTCTTGCCGATCACCTCGTCGACGTCGTAGCCGGTCATCCGGGTGAAGGCCTGGTTGACGTGCAGGATCCGTGGACCGGGCGGATCCAGCCGTCCATCGGTGATGACCACTGAGTCGCTCAGGTAGTCGAACGAGTTGAAGTCGATGCGCGGCACCGTGACTCCGTGACTGTGGCGTGCGTCGGCCACCGGGCCCCCCGGCGCGGTGACCTATCGTTCTGCCGAAGTATCTTCGAGCCTATGTTAGAAGACTTCGACGAATCTCAGCGATTGGATGTGCCAGTAACACCCAAGATCAGTCGACGCTGAAGCTCAGGAGCTCGACGGGAACGAAACCGCCGCCGTCGAAGTTGCCCGGCGAGCCGGTATCTATCGCATCCCAGACGCCGGTCGGCGTGCTGTTGATGGCGCCGTCGACGCCGTTCGAAGCTTGCGCCCAGTTGTTCCCGTCGTCGTTGTCGGTGTCGCCGCTCGCTTGCAGCATGGCTTCGCTGATGTTCAGGTAGATCGAAGGACCCCCCGGATCGCTCGGCCAGACACCCGAGTCGTCGTAGTTCACCTCGTCCACCAGGCTGGCCATGTCGTCACGCAGCTGGATGATCTCGCTGGTGCCGGAGGGGCTGTTCGCCAGGTTGAACATCGTTTGGCCCAGGTCATCGAGGGAGATGATCGTCGCCCCCGGATCGATCGATGCCGCCCAGGCGGTGTTGAAATCCGACGCGTTCGAGCCGACAATGACGGCGATGCCGCGTGCAGGAATGGTCACGTTGGGCAAGGTGTTGGGGCCGTCGCCGTCCTCGTCGTCGATCGTCCAGTTGTTGACGTTGATCGGCGCGTTGGTCACGTTGGCGATCTCGATGTACTGAGTCTCCGTGGTGCTCTCGCTGGAGTCCGGGTTGTACATGATCTCGGTGATCACGACGGTCTGAGCTTGCAGGCTCAAGGGAACGAGGCAGCAGAGGATGGCGAGTAGGAAGCGTCGTTGCATAGCGGTCTCTCTTTTGGGTTGAGGTTGGCTGATAAGAATTCTCAGGGCACCTGGAGCGACCAGCCGTTCAGGTCACCCGATTCGAAGCCGTCGGCGAAGAGCTCGGGGACGGTGTTCAGGTAGAGCACCAGGCCGTCGTGGTCCGACGAGCGTAGGGCGGTGCCGTCTTGGTCGAACAGGTCGCGGGCGGCGTCGGCGTTGCCGCGGCCATAGGCGATACGGCGCACGAAGCCGCGGGCGGCGCTGCTGGTGAGGGCGTGGTCGAGCACCTGGGCGTTGCCGCCGAAGTTGAACGAGTAGCGCTCGCTCGGGCTCAGGCCGGCGACTGCCCAGCTCACCAGGTTGGGATCCACCAGGTCGGGACCCGAGAGCAGGTTCATCGTCGGATCGACGTTGCCAACCAGTTGACCGAGCACATCGACATAGCCGTCGGTGAACTCGAAGGCGTTGAGGTCGCCGATGATTACCAGCGGCACGTCCGGGTTGGCGGTCTGGAAATCCTGCGTCTTCTGGGCGATCGACTGCGCCTGCTCCAGGCGCTTCTGACGCACCCGTGGGCCGCTACCCGGATCGTCGATGCCGGACAGCGAGCGCATGTGGTTGCACATCACGGCGAAAGCGAAGCTCGGACCGTCGGTAGCGCTCGACGGTGGCAGCACGCGCGAGTACTCGGCTTCGAGCAGCAGTGGCGGCCGGTCGTGCAGCAGGGAGTCGTCGAAGGTCAGGCGCTCGTCGGCGCCGAGCTGGGTCAGCTCGACCAGGGTGATGGTCTCGCGCAGCAAGAAGCCGACGTCGATCCCGCCGACATCGTTGCCATCGATCAGCTCGGCCCGATAATCCACCAACGGGTCGTCGAGGGCGATCTGCGCTGCCAGATCCTGCAGCACGCCGAGCTTCTCCACCTCCTGGATCGCCAACACCTCGGGCGAATCGAGCACCTGGCGGATGTAGGCCGAGAACTTGCCCAGGCGACGCTGATACTCCTCGGTCGTCGCCACCTGGCCGTCATCCTCGGGCTCCGGGTCGTCGACGTCGTCGAACAGGCGGAAGAGGTTGAGCGAGCCGATGGTGAATTCCTTGTCATCGAGACGTTCCGGCACCGCGCGCGGCAGGGTCGCCTGGTTCACCGAGAGGCTGGATGGCCAGAGCTCGTAGTCGCCGAACTCGAAGCCGATCACACCGGTGGCGTCGAAGGTGGAGCCACCGCCGATCGTCAGGTTCGGCAGGCCGAGGCGATCTGGGTCGAGCTCGAAGACCTCGGGGTTGCCATCCCAGATCGGGATCGGCGGCATGGCCAGACCGGGGAACTCGACGCCGGTTTCGCGGAAGCAGCGCTCACCGGCGCTGGCGAACACCTCGGCGATCGGATCGGTACCGAACGTCTGATTGCCCGAGCACACCCAACCGTCGGTGACGGTGACCAGCATCCCCTCGTAGCACTCGAACTCGAGCGCGCAGCTCGGGCTCTCGGGGTCGGGGGACGGCCGGGTGACGTCGAAGACGATCGCCGTCGGCAGCGGGTTGCCCGAAGAATCGATGCTGACGATCGGCGAGCCGGTGAGCTCGGTGAAGTCGAAGAACTCGGTGGCCTGGGCGGTGACGTCGACCTGATCGCCGACCGCCACGGTCGGTGCCGTGTCGGTGAAGACGAAGATGCCGTTCGAGGTGTCCGGGTCCAGGTCATCGCGCGCGTCCGGCGTCTGGATGAAGAAGCCGTCGAGCCCCACCGCGGTGACGATGTTGTCGTTGGTGGTGACCAGCTGACCGGCCACCGGTGAGGCCGCGCCGCCGCCTTGGATGTCGAAGATCTCGAACGCTGTGCCGGTGCAGACGTTGGCGGCGCCGGGGGTGTCGTTGGTGCCGACCGGATCGAACACACCGATGTCCCAGCCGGCGGGGCAGAGGAAGGCATGCCCCGGCACGAAGGTGCCGTCGGGGCCGACGGTTTCGGGGCAGTAGACCTGGTCGCCCGAACCGACGGTCTCGATCAGGGCGACACAATCGATCAGCTGGCTCCAAGGGGTGAGATCGAGGACGCCGTCGTCGTTGGTGTCGAGATCTTGATCGAGGGCACCGGTAAAGCTCGACACCACCAGGTGGGTCACGTTGTCGGAGTTTTCGAAGGCGAGGTCGGTGGTCAGATCAGCGGCACCGAGGGAGAAGGTCGCTTCAGCAGCGACGAAGAAGCCGCTCGCCGCCAGGCTCGAGCCGGTCAGGTCGATGACCTCCTCGATCACGCCGCTGCCGCCGGCACCGTCACCGATCACCAGGTAGGTCAGGCCGTCGAGGGCGGCCAGCGGCGCGCCCAGCAGCTCGAAGTACTCGTCGCCGTCGGGGTCGCCGGTTTGGTCGATACGGATCTCGTTGATCGCAACCGACGTCACTCCGGTACAGGCGTTGGCTGTACCCGGTGTGTCGTCGGCGCCGAGGGGGGTGAAGGCGCCGATCTCCCAGCCTCCGGGGCAGAGGATCGGATGGCCGGGCACAAAGGTGTCGTCCGGGCCGAGGGTCGTGGCGCAGTAGGTTAGCTCGCCCGCGCCGGCGTTCTCGATCAGTGCCAGGCAATCGTCGACCTGGGTCCAGGGAGTGACGTCGAGGGTGCCGTCGTCGTCGGTGTCGAGGTCCTGGCCGTCGGAGCCGCTGAAGCCCGAGACCAGCAGGTGGGTGACGTTGTCCGAGTTCTCGAAGTTGAGGCTGGTGGTCAGGTCGGCGGTGGCGAGGCTGAAGGTGCCTTCGGCGGCGACGAAGAAGCCGCCGGCCGAGAGGGATTGGCCCGTCAGGTCGGTGACCTCCTCGATCACACCGCTGCCGCCGGCACCGTCGCCGATCACCAGGTAAGTGAAGCCGTCGAGGGAGCTCGATGGCGTACCCGAGAGCTCGAAGTACTCGTCGTCGTCGTCGCCCGGCTGGTCGATACGAATTTCGTTGATTTGGGGCTGAGCGGCTAGCGGGAGTGCGATTAGCGACAGCACAGCCAGCGCCAGTAGGCAGCGTAGGAAGGATTGGGGCATTTCGGCGCTCCGGTAGCGTTTGGCGTGGAGCAGCCGAGGATAGCAGCAAGAGACAGCCGTCGGCAGTCTCGAGCTGGCTTGACGAGGCTTTTTGTCAGTTCTTCCCTGGGTCTTTAACTCTTCAGCTCCGGATACCCGGCCGCGACCCGCCGAGAAACGACTCGCCTCTGGCCGAGCACAAGGTGGACCACTGACCTTGGCTGAGGGGCCAGGCGGCACGGCTGAGCTCGAGATAGCCCGGGATGCTGTCGCTGCCCCAGAGGACCCGATCGCAGCCCCAGGCTGCGAGCAGCTCAGCCATTCGCTGGCGCTCCTCGGGCGGTGTCGGAGGGAGCCCGAGAGTGTTTTCGCCGACCAGAACGGCCGACAGGTCGACGAAGACGCGGCCCGCGGCCGTCGAGCTCGGTCCGAGGTGGTCGATCAGTGCTTCGAGCACCGCCTGCATGGGCGGACCGAAGCCGCCGGCGCCGCCGAGGTGGGCAAAGCAGAGGCGCAGTTTCGGCAGCGGCTGGATGAGCTCGCGAGCCCAGATCTCGATGTCTTTCGGACCGTAGCCCCGCACGCTGCCGTTGAAGGCATGGACGACGACCGGTAGCCCTTTGTCCGCGGCGTGCGACAGCACCGATCGCAGACGATCGAGATCGCCCGTGTCGCGAACGTCAACGAGAGAATTCCAGCAGTGCAGCTTGAGCCCGCTCGGCCGATGCGCCTCGACACAGCGCTCGATCTCATCCTCAGCATAGTCTCGCTTCGGATTGAGGCTGATGAAAGCGTTGAGACGGTTCGGCAAACGAACCGCCTGCTCGCCTACGAAGTCGTTCTCGGCCTGAACCAGGCTTCGCTCTTCGCCAGGGTCCGCGAGCTGCATCATGTCCGATGCCATCAGGTAAGCCTCCGACAACACCCAGGCGTGACGGATCCCTTCCCGATCGAGGCGCTCGATCAGCCCCGCGGTATCGCGCACGGCGAGCCGCGGGATCGACCCCATCTTGCGTTCGAGGGTGGCCATCATTTGCGGGCTACTGAGGTGGACATGGGCGTCGAGGTACGGCACCTCGCGGCCTGGCGTGGGGCAAGCTGGAGGATTCAACTGCGGAGAGGCTGTCGCGCGCTCGACGATTCCCGCTAGGCAAGTTGCTGAGAGAGCGTGCAGGAGCTGCCGGCGATCGAGCGTGGCCCGATCGTGCTCGGGGCGCCTTGCGATGCGTTGGCTGCGTTTCGACATAGAAGACCTCCTTGGCAAGGGTGAGCCGATGTGCACCCTCAGCCTAGAAGTCGTCTGTCCACCGCGCATCGGGCGGGCGAACCATATGGCGTGGTTCGAAAGTCTCAGCCTGAGCAGGTGTCGTACCTAGGGCTCCCTCCAACTCTCGATCTCGAGACCTTCAACTCGACTGAATTCCGCCAGATTGTCGGTGACAACAACCAGCTCGCGAGACAACGCATGCGAGGCGATCAACATGTCATATGGGCCGATGAGCTGCCCGTGGACCTCGAGCCTGGATCTCGTTCTGCCAAACACCTCGGCGGCCTCGAGATCGAAGTCGAGGCACTGTATCTCGCGGGTCAGGACATCGATACGGTGATGATTTTGGCGCTGGTGGGAGCTCTTGTCGGCGCCGTAGCGCAACTCGCTAACAACGATCGAGCTCAGGCACAGGTCCGAAGGGCTGTGTTCCTGGAGTCGGAGTCTCACCGAGGGATAGCGCCCATTGAAATAGTCGATACAGACATTGGTGTCGAGTAGATACTTCATCCGAGGAAGAGCTCAGTCGAAGTCCGGACCTGGATCGGCAGGTGGCGGCTCCTCGGGATAGGGGAACTCCGGTGCCGAGCCAGCCAATTCTAGAAACTCGCGACTCCAAGCGGGCTCCTCACTTTCGAGGATGACCCTTCGGCCTTGACGATAGATCAGAACCCTGCTCTGACCCTCGAAGCGATAGTCCTTAGGCAACCGAACTGCCTGGCTACCTCCACTCTTGAACAGCTTGGCATGATCTGGCATCGCATACCTCCAAATATAGTATACACTAAATGTATCTACATTTAGATCAGTAGGTCGCCGATCAAAGGCGTAGCAGATAGCGACCCTGAACTAGTCATCGCGCCGAACGATGCCCTCGCGCCAGGCCAGAGCCGCGGCCTGGGTGCGCTGTGCCAGGCCGAGCTTGCCGAGGAGGTTGCTGACGTGGCGCTTGACGGTTTTCTCGCTGATACAAAGCGCTTCGGCGATCACTGCGTTGCTGTACCCGTGGGCGATGTTGCGCAGGACTTCGAGCTCACGCTCGGTGAGGTTGACGAATGGGTTCGGCGCTTCGTCTGGGACGCCGCGGATCTCGCGCAGCATGCGCGTCGCGACCCGTGGGTGGAGGATGGCTTCGCCGCGGGCGGCTTTGCGGGCGGCGTCCGCTAGATCCTCGGGCGTCACGTCCTTGAGCAGGTAAGACAGGGCACCGGCTCGAATGGCGGGGAAGACGTGCTCGTCCTCGTGGTACGAGGTCAAGACGACGACTCGCGTCGCCGGGCTCGCCGTCTTGAGCTTCCGGGTGACTTCGACCCCATCCATCTGCGGCATGATCAGATCGACGAAGGCGACGTCGGGTCGGTGCTGGCCTGCTAGTGCCACCGCCTCCTCGCCCGATCCAGCCGCGGCGACGACGGTGAGGTCGGGCTGGGCGTCGAGAAACGCTTGCACGCCCTGGCGCACGACGGCGTGGTCGTCGACGACGAGGATGCGGATAGCGGCGGCGGTCCCAGGCGCCTCAGGCGGCTCGGTCACGGTCGACCTCCTGGCGCGACGGACGGTCCGCCGCAGTGATGCGACAGGTTGCGGTCACCGTGGTGCCTCGACCCGGCCGAGAGTCGACCAGCAGGCGACCCCCGAGGCCCGCCATCCGCTCCGCCATGCTATGCAGCCCGAATCCGCTGCCGTTACCGGCTTGCTCAGGGTCGAAGCCGACGCCGTCATCGCGCACCGTGAGACGGATCTGCGAGTCGTCCACCGGCTCGCCGTCAACGGCCGCACGATCCGTTGGCAGCTCGAGCCGCAGCTCGACACAGTCCGCTCGGCTGTGCCGGGCGACGTTGGTGAGCGCCTCCCGAGCGACGAGGAGCAGCGCC
>JBCCGX010000343.1:0-9053 GCA_039029035.1 Acidobacteriota bacterium
GCGACTCTTCTTCTTCCATGGCACATTGACCAGCCAGTCGATGTAGTTGCGCGACACCGTGGCTTCCGCCGAGACCGGCGGCATCGCCTCGAGGCGCTTGAGCTCCTGCTCGGCCCGCTCCTTGGCCTCCTTCGGCATCCCAGCCTGCTCGATCTTGTCCTTGAGCTCCTTGACCTCCTCGGCGCGATCGTCTTTGCGGCCGAGTTCGTCATGGATGGCCTTGACCTTCTCGTTGAGGTAGTACTCCTTCTGGGCCTTCTCCATCTGCTTCTTGACCTGGACGTTGACCCGCTTGTCGATATTGACCTTCTCGATCTCGACATCGATCAGGTCGTGCAAACGCTGCAGGCGCTCATAAGGGTTGAGCATCTCGAGCAGAGCTTGCTTATCGGCGGTGGTCACCATCAGATGGGCCGCCAGGGTGTCGGCGAAGCGGTCCGCATCGTCGAGCTTCAGGGTCGGCATGAGGCCTTCGAAAGCCAGGTGGTGCGACATCTTGGCGTACTGTTCGAAGGTCGACAGCACCTTCGACATGTAGGCGTTGAGCTTCTCGCTGGTCGGAAAGCTGATGTCGAAGGTATCGACTTCCGCCTGCAAGGCGCCGTCGTGCTCGACGAGCTCGCGCAGCTTGCCCCGCTGCTCTCCCTCGACCATCACTTTGACGTTGCCGTTGGGCAGCTTGAGGTTCTGAATCACGCGCGCGACGACGCCGATATCCTGGATATCTTGGCGCCTCGGCTCGTCGATCTTGGGATCGCGCTGACTGATCAGGAAAAGCTGTTTCTCCGGCTGTGCCAAAGCCAGCTCGAGGGCCCTGACCGAGCTTTCGCGACCAACGATGAACGGCGCCATCATGTGGGGAAAGACGACCATGTCGCGCAGCGGCACTGCCGGCAGCACCTTGGGTTCACTGCGTATGAAACTTGAGCTCATCTCGCCTCTTTCCTGGATGTCTGGGGGTGAGGATTCAACCGGCCTGCTGTTGATACAGCATCATCGGCTGGACCTGGTTCTGCACCACTTCTTCGGTGATGACGCATTCTTTGACTTCGTGCTCCGACGGAATGCTGTACATCAGGTCGAGCATCAGCTCTTCCATGATGATCCGCAGACCACGCGCGCCGACCTTGCGCTTGATCGCTTCGCTGGCGATGGCCTGCAGGGCTTCGTCGGTGATCTTGAGCTTGACGTCCTCGAACTCGAACATCGTCTCGTACTGCCGCACGAGGCTGTTGCGGGGCTCTTGCAGAATCCGTACGAGGGCGTTCTCATCGAGCTCCTCGAGCACTGCCACTACCGGTAGGCGGCCAACGAACTCCGGAATCAAGCCGTACTTGATCAGATCTTCAGGCTGCGTCTTGTTGAGATCGACGCTGCGGTTTTCCTCCGGCGCCTTGACCTTGGCGCCGAAGCCCATCGTCTTCTTGTTCAACCGCCGCGCGATACGATCGTCGAGGCCGACGAAGGCTCCACCGCAGATGAACAGAATATTGGTCGTGTCGATCTGCAAGAACTCTTGGTGCGGATGCTTACGACCACCCTGCGGCGGCACGTTGCATTGGCTGCCTTCGAGAATCTTGAGCAGCGCCTGTTGCACCCCCTCGCCGGAGACATCGCGAGTGATCGACGGGTTGTCCGACTTACGAGAGATCTTGTCGACCTCGTCGATATAGACAATGCCGCGCTGGGTCTTCTCTTTGTCGTTGCCTGCTGCCTGATAGAGCTTGAGGATGATGTTCTCGACATCTTCGCCGACGTAGCCCGCCTCGGTGAGAGTGGTGGCATCGGCGATGGTGAAGGGCACCGAGAGGATCTTGGCCAGGGTCTGGGCCAGCAAGGTCTTGCCGGTCCCGGTGGGGCCGATCAACAGGATGTTCGACTTCTGTAGCTCGATGTCGGAGCGCGCACGCTCCGAATACTCGATCCGCTTGTAGTGGTTGTACACCGCGACTGCGAGCTTACGCTTCGCCTGTTCTTGACCGATGACGTACTCGTCGAGCAGGGCCTTGATCTCCGCCGGCTTAGGGAGGTCCGTCTCCTGCTGCTGCTCGTGCAGCCGGTCTTCGGCGATGATGTCGAGGCAAATGTCGACACATTCATCACAAATGAAGACCGTCGGCCCGGCGATGAGCTTCTTCACCTCCCGCTGGCTCTTGTTGCAAAACGAACACCTGAGCGCGTCGTCGCTGGAGTCTTTCTTTGGCATGGATCCTCCTCACTTCACGGACGGCGAAGCTTCAACGATGGTAGGGACGATGACAGCTCGCTGTCAACTCTCCGTGCCTCGCCTCGATGTACCCCATTTCCGCGAGCCAGGCTGTTCTTTTCGAGTCGTGGCCAGGTAGGGCCAGAGACAGTGTGAAGATCGTGCATTACAGGCTGCATTACAGTTGGAACTACCCTTTGCCAGGCCTCCGAATCAGACCTCGGCAGGGAGGTTGCGACGGGCCATGATCTGATCGACCAGGCCGTATTCGACCGCTTCCTCGGCGGTGAGGATATTGTCCCGATCGGTGTCCGCGTGAACCTTCTTCTTGCTCTTGCCGGTGTGTTTGGCCAGGACGGCATCGAGGCGATCTCGCAGCTCGAGAAGATCCTGGGCCTGGATCTGGATGTCGCTCTGCTGACCTCCCATCCCACGCACCCAGGGCTGGTGAATCAGGACGCGACTGTTGGGCAAGATGATGCGCTTGCCCTTGGTCCCTGCTGCCAGCAGCACTGCAGCCATCGACGCCGCTTGTCCGACGCAGAAGGTGGAGATATCGGGCTTGACGTACTGCATCGTGTCGTAGATCGCCAGACCGGCAGAGGTCGAGCCACCGGGTGAGTTGATGTAGATGGCGACGTCCTTCTCCGGGTTCTCGGCCTCGAGGAAGAGCAACTGCGCGATGATGAGATTGGCGACGTCGTCGTCGATCGCTCCACCGAGGAAAATGATGTTGTCTTTCAACAGACGGGAGTAGATGTCGTAAGCGCGCTCGCCACGATTCGTCTGCTCAACGACCACAGGCACCAGCATCGATCGTCTCCTCATGGAAAGGCCTCCAAGTTCGGAGGTCCTTTCGGAATGTTACGTACCGTTCTCCGAATCGGTTGCGGCTTCTTCGGCGGCTTCGGTTTCTTCGCCGGCTTCGGCTTCTTCGTCCGCATCTTCGCCGAGCAAGAACCGGACAGTCCTCTCGCGCAGCATCTGCGCCCGCAGAGGCTCTAGGCGTCCGGATTCGCTGAGCTTCTGGCGTAGCGCCAACGACGAGAGCTTCTGCTGGCTGGCGGCGACGGCCAAGAAGCGTTCGAACTCGCTTTCGTCGAGCCGCAGCCCTTCGGCGGCGCTCACTGCATCGAGCAACAACTGGTCGTGCACACGGCGCTCGGCCTCGGGCTTCAGGCTCTCGGCCATCGCCTCCCAGTTGAGATCGGCGGTTTCGACGTCGACCCCTTGAGCGTGCAGTCGCTCGGCGTACTCGTGCAGCATGCGCTCGCTCTCCTGCTCGACGACCCCCTCGGGCAGCTCGAGCGGGTAGCGCTGGCGAAGCTGCTCGAGCAAAGCGCGCTCGCGCTGGCTGCGCAGCTCGCGCTCCTTGCGACGTTGCAGATCCGCTGACACACCCTGGCGCAGCTCGTCCACCGTCTCGGGACCGAAGCGCTTGGCGAACTCGTCGTCGAGCTCCGGCAGCTCCTGTTCTTTGACCGCCAGGATGTCGATGCGATACGCCTGCTCTTCGTCGCCGGCTTTGCCGGTGTACTCCGAGCTCTGCCCTGCACTGCGGCCGGTCAGGGCAAGGGTGAGCTCTTCGTCGACACCCTCGGCGCCGAGCTCGACGTTGATCGGCTGCGGCTCGGCCGCCGACTCCTCTTCGGCGTTCTCGTCACCCGCATCGTCTTTGGTGGTCTCGTCGCCACCGAGGGACACCATGTGGCCACTCACCAGGTCGCCCTGGCCGGCAGCGCGGTCCACCGGCGTCCAGGTGGCGTGGTGGCGTCGCAAGTCGTTCAAGGCTTCGTCGACGTCGCCGTCCGTCACTTCGGTCTCGCCCGACGGCAAATCGAAGTCGTCGAGCTTGCCGAGCTCGATCTCTGGCCGGGTCTCGACGGTCGCCACCAAGGTGATCGGCTTGCCCGGCTCGAGCTCGTCGAGCTCTTCGAAGCGCGGCTGGGTCAGCACATCGAGATTCTTCTCCGCTTTGGCCTGATGCCAATAGCGTGGCACCAAGCGTTCGACGACCTCCTGACGGATGGCGCTCTCGAAGCGCTTCTTGATCAAGCTGACGGGAACCTTGCCGTTGCGAAAGCCCGGCATCTTGACTTCTTTGCGGAAGTTCCCCACCACACGGTCGAGCTCCGCCTTGACGGCCGCCGCCGGGACTTCGATGGTCAGTTTTTTACGGCACGGCCCCGTCTCTTCGAAGGAAGTGACAACGCTCATCGGTGGAGGGATCCTTTACGGAAGTTGGTAGGAGGGTGAAGGTCGGAGGATGGTGCGAAAGGGGGGACTCGAACCCCCATCCCCTTTCGGAGACTAGATCCTAAGTCTAGCGCGTATACCGATTCCGCCACTTTCGCATAGGTAAACGACTGGAAGAGGAGTTTTATTTCCACCCGCCGGGAAGGCAACGACGAAGAGGGCTCTTCGCGCCTGGCAAAAGCCTGCTGAGGACCGGGCGGGGAGAATTGGTCGAGGAAATCAACGGAGCCGGACTTGAAGACCAAGCATCCATTCCCACGAGGAGACTCGAACGGAAGTGGTGAGCCGCCTAGGACTTGAACCTAGAACCCGCAGATTAAGAGTCTGCTGCTCTGCCAGTTGAGCTAGCGGCCCCGAACCCAGGCAATATACCCGCCGGGGGAGGAAATTTCAAGCTGTGCTTGTGACCTGAGCCGACTACAGAAGATGCTTCAGCTCCGCCTGGCCGATGTCGCTCGAGGCGGTGATGATCAACGCCGCCGTGCCGCGATCGACTGACGGAATCTCGATCGGAACCTGAAGAAATCCACCACCGTCGGTCTCACCGAGACCAAGAGTGCGCGGACTGCCGAAGGTGGAGATCATCTTCACCGTAACCGAGGCACCGGCGACGGGCTGCCCGTCTTTGCTCGAGCGGGCACGCAGGACGAGATCCGCTGCCATGCCCACCTTGAGCTCGACTTCTTCCTCGAGAACCAGGAGCAGTTGCTCTTGCTCCGCTTCGCTGGTCAGGTACTCC
Source organism: Acidobacteriota bacterium (assembly GCA_039029035.1). Lineage (GTDB taxonomy): Bacteria > Acidobacteriota > Thermoanaerobaculia > Multivoradales > J023 > JAAELT01. Next base: position 5,202 of record JBCCGX010000343.1, read on the forward strand.
AGAATCACCTGGTCGAGGGTTCGGCCGCTGTCGCTGCCGATGTCGAACACCGGATCGGGCGTTGTCTCGATGGGCGCGGTCTGTGGCTTGTCCGGCAGGAAATCGCGAATCTTGTCGTCGAACTTGCCGCTCTGGATGGCCTTGATCATCGTCCGATGCTGATGATCCATGAAGGCCATGATCTCCTCGTCACCCTTGCCGGTCTCCAGCAGATCGGCATAGCTTGCCCTATTGGCGACGACCACCTGGCCACCAAAATAGATCAGGCTCTCTATATACGGGTTGCCCTGTCCCTTGTCCTCGGTCTGGACATGTAGAACAACGTCGCCGTAGCGCACGTCAGTATTGTGACCCGTGATCATCCTGGGGGCCCCATCTTCACCGTTGACATCTGGACAGCTGGCGCCATTGTAGGGAGTGCGATTCCATGGGGTCAAGCTTCGGCCGAGCTCAGGGCGCAAGCTCCTGGCGCAGAGCGGATTCCAGATCGGCAAAGCGGAAGTCGAATCCCGAGCTCAGCAAGCCAGCCGGCTCGACCCGCGTGCTGGCGAGAAGCAGCTCCTGGCCCATCTCACCGAACACCAGGCGCACCAGGGCAGCCGGCATCGGTAGGACCGTCGGTCGGCCGAGGACACGACCGAGAGCCTGGGTCAGCTCCCGGTTGGTTACCGGGTGAGGGGCCACCGCATCGAACGGTCCGGCCAGGTCCTCACGGCCGAGAATGTGCTCGATCACCGCGACCAGATCGTCCAGGTGGATCCAGCTGACCCTCTGCCGGCCATCACCCACCACGCCACCGAGACCGAGGCGAAAAGGGGTCACCATGCGCTTCAAGGCGCCGCCGCTGCGGCTGACGACCATGCCGATCCGCAGGTGGACGACCCGCCCTCCGGCCTGACGCGCCGGCTCCGCCGCGGCCTCCCACTGCTGACAGACCTCGGCCAGAAAGCCCTCCCCTGGCGTGCTGCCAACTCCAACGACTTGATCCCCCCGGTCGCCGTAGTAGCCGATCGCCGAGGAGACGATCAGCGGCGGTGGCGGATCGCAGCGGCCGACCGCCACGGCGATCAGCCGCGTGCCTTCGACCCGGCTGGAGAGGATGCGCTGTTTGAAGGCCGGCGTCCAACGGCCAGCGGCGATGTTCTCGCCCGCCAAGTGGACCACGGCATCGATGTCGTCAAAGGCTGCTGCGTCCAGAACGCCACCGGCAGGATCCCAGAAGGCAGCGTCCGGGGCAACCGGGCGACGCCGAACCAAGCGGCGAACGTCGCGACCGGCGGCGATCAACGACCGGCTCAAGGCTGTCCCCACCAAACCGCTGGCGCCGCTGATCAGAATCTTGCCCATCTCCACGACATCATACCCTCCAGGGCATACAATCGGCGCCCTGATCATGGCTAGAAAATCGGTCTACATCGCCTACACCGGCGGCACCATTGGCATGCGTCGCGGCCCTCAGGGCTACGAGCCGGCGGCAGGCTTCCTGCAGCAGCAGATGGAGAAGCTGCCGATCCTGTCCGACAAGGCCATGCCGCGGTACAAGATCCACGAATACGATCCGCTGCTCGACTCGGCCAACATGACCCCGGGAGACTGGGTGAAGCTCGGCCGCGACATCATGCGCCGGTACGAACGCTACGACGGTTTCATCGTCCTCCACGGCACTGACACCATGGCCTATTCCGCGGCGGCGCTGTCTTTCATGTTCGACAACCTCGGCAAGCCGATCATCTTCACCGGCTCGCAAATCCCGCTGTTCGAGGTGCGCACCGACGCGCGGGAGAATCTGATCACCAGCCTGTTGATCGCCGCTCACCACGCCGTGCCCGAGGTCTGCCTCCTCGTCGGGCACAGCTTACTGCGCGCCAACCGGACGACCAAAGTGTCGGCCAACCGCTTCCTCGCCTTTAGCTCCCCCAACTACCCGGCGCTCGGCGAGGCGGGGGTCGATCTGCGAATCCATCAGGAGCGGCTTCGTCCGCAACCGGAAGGTCCGGTAGCGCTGCACGAGGTCGGCGGCACGCAGGTGGCCGACTTGCGGATCTTCCCCGGCATCACGCCGGAGACTCTGCACAGCTTTCTCGGGCCGCCCCTGCAGGGAGCAGTGCTGCACACCTACGGCGCCGGCAACGCCCCCAATCGCCCGGAACTGCTGACCGTCCTACGTCAGGCGAGCGAGCGCGGGGTGGTGCTGGTCAACTGCACCCAATGCCTCGAAGGCTCGGTCAACATGGCTGACTACGCTACCGGCAACGCCCTGCGCAGCGCCGGCGTCGTGTCGGGCTTCGATATGACGCCGGAAGCCGCCCTGACCAAGCTCTACTGTCTGCTATCCCTCGGCCTCGAGCCGGACGAGGTCCGGCGCGAGATGCAGCGCGACCTGCGTGGCGAGCTGACGCGGAGCCCGGGGTGAATAGCAGGCGATAGGCGCTAATCTGCGTCGTCGCCGGGCCTTTCGATCGCCAACAACCCGGCCGCTTCGGGATAACCTTCCACCAGCACGGCGCGCACCGTCTCGTCGAGCAGCGGCTCGAGACCGGCAGGGCCTTCCTGGGCAGTCAAGGCGGCGCCCCATTCTCCGCCGCGTTGGCGCAGGGCGGTCTCGACCAGGGTTTGCCAGCGATGGGAGGCATCCTGCTCCTGGAACTCGCCCCGACCGCGACCGAAATGCGCCACGACCAAGTAGCGCAGCAAGGTTTGATGGACGAGGCGCTCGAGGAAGATCGGTGTCCAGCTGACCGCCGGGAGCTTCTCACCCTTGATCAGCTGGAAGCCACGCGCCAAGCCGGCGCCGCCCAAGGCACCGAGGATCGCTCCGGCCAGGACGCCGCCACCGAAGCTCAAGCCGCCGGAGAGGAGATCGGCCGTCAAGCCACCAGCCGCGCCGCTCAAGACGCCGCCCCAGAAAGCACTCTTCTCCGGATCCAGTAGATCCTCACCGTCGACGGCGAAGGCGTCGAGCTGGCGATCGATGGCGGCGGCGGCCGAGCCTTCGAGGCCGTGCAGTTCGAGCAAGGTCGTCATCAGCTCGACTGAGGCATGCTCCAGGCGCTCGCCGAGACGTTCCATAGCTTGCTTCTTGTCGTCGCGGCTCGGCTTTCGGCTGGGCAGCTCCTGGCGGTCTGCGGCCGCGGCCCCCAAGTAGCGCGCCATGGCGCCGATGGCGCGTCCAAAAACGTCCAGGTTGCGCTGATTCCAGGCCGCTTCGAGCGTTTCCATCGTCGGGCGACGGTCCTCGGGCAGGAGGCCGACGATGCGCTCGAGCAGCAGGCTCTCCTGCACCCAGCAGCGACTGAAAGCGTCGAGGGGCAGCACGTCGCCGACCCGTGGCCAGCGCTCGACATGTCGACGCCAGGCTTCGACCCGCTCCGCTTTGGCCTCCGGTGCGGCATCGCCGCCACCGGTCTGATTGAGCAGCAGGACCACCGGGCGACCGATCCACGAGAGCAGCTCGAGCTCGGGTGCCACGTACCCCGCCTCCTCAGGCTCCTCGCTCGCGTTGACCAGGTAAAGCACGAGGTCGGCCTCGTCACGGATATTGAGCGCCGCCTGCTGCGAGCTCCACAAGGGCCGGTCGGTGATCCGGTCCCAAGTCTGCTGAACGAACCACAAGATCGGATTGGCGTGACGGCGCAGGCGCTTCAACAAGCGCATCGAATCGCCGAAGCCCGGAGTGTCCCAGAGACGCAGCTCCAGGCCTTCGGTTTCGAACAAGGAGTAGGCTTCGCTGACCTCGGTGACGTGGGCCTGATCGAGCACCTCGCCGACATCGCGACGTAACAGGGTCCGTGCCAGCGTCGTCTTGCCGACGTTGGTGTGGGACACGAGGCTCAGAGTGACGCGCTGCATCAC